>JBEVDF010000080.1:0-4421 GCA_040514145.1 Aeromicrobium sp. | reverse complement strand
TGGGCATGGAGGCCAAGGGCGGCATCGCCGAGCGCTCCGACCGCCTCGTGGCGATCCTGGTGATGACGGGGCTGTCGGGCCTGTTCGACCTGCCGATCCTGCAACACGTCACGCTGTGGGCCCTGGCGATCGCCAGCCTGGTGACCGTCGGTCAGCGCATGGCGATGGTCAAGCGCCAGGCCGAAGCGGCCTGAACCGGGCCCGTCCGTCTCGCGGGCGCCGAGCAGTGCGTGATGCGCCGGTGGTGCCTCGTAGACTTGCGGTGTGAGTACCCAGAACCCCAGCAACGACCAGTCCACGACCGGCAGCGCCCGGGTCAAGCGCGGCATGGCCGAGATGCTGAAGGGCGGCGTCATCATGGACGTCGTCGATGCCGAGCAGGCCAAGATCGCCGAGGACGCCGGCGCCGTCGCCGTCATGGCGCTCGAGCGCGTGCCCGCCGACATCCGTTCCCAGGGCGGCGTCGCCCGCATGAGCGACCCCGACCTGATCGACGGCATCATCGACGCCGTCTCGATCCCCGTCATGGCCAAGGCGCGCATCGGCCACTTCGCCGAGGCGCAGGTCCTGCAGAGCCTCGGCGTGGACTACATCGACGAGTCCGAGGTGCTGACCCCGGCCGACTACGCGAACCACATCGACAAGTGGGCCTTCACCGTTCCCTTCGTGTGCGGCGCCACCAACCTGGGTGAGGCGCTGCGTCGCATCACCGAGGGCGCGGCCATGATCCGCTCCAAGGGCGAGGCCGGCACCGGCGACGTCTCCAACGCCACGGGCCACATGCGCAAGATCCGCGCCGAGCTCGCGCGCCTGCACAGCCTCCCGAAGGACGAGCTGTTCGTCGCGGCCAAGGAGCTGCAGGCGCCGTACGAGCTCGTGGCCGAGGTCGCCGAGGCCGGCAAGCTGCCGGTCGTGCTGTTCACCGCGGGCGGCATCGCCACCCCGGCCGACGCCGCGATGATGATGCAGCTCGGCGCCGAGGGCGTGTTCGTCGGCTCGGGCATCTTCAAGTCGGGCAACCCGGCCCAGCGCGCCGAGGCGATCGTCAAGGCCACCACGTTCTACGACGACCCCGACGTGATCGCGAAGGTCTCGCGCGGTCTCGGCGAGGCCATGGTCGGCATCAACGTCGACGAGATCCCCGAGCCCCACCGCCTGGAGACTCGCGGTTGGTGACCGTCTTCACGTCCGTTTCTCAGAGCGCCCCCGGTATCCACCGGGGGCGCTCTTTCGTATCAGGTCCTTTGGTCCCAAAGGACCAGTCGTGGTCCCAAAGAACCATGATCCTAGTCACGAATCGGTCGTGACTTGCATCCCTAATTCAACATTTCTTCGCAAAATGGCATCAGAGTGCGGTCATTTCGTCGTTACAGTGAGGCAACGATGCAACAGATGCACAAGTTACTGATGTTGATCGATGGTCGATCAGCCACATCCACGAGGAGATGACATGAACAAGTCCACCAAGGGCGCCATCGCAGCCGGAGCCGCAGCCGTCCTGCTGCTGGGTGGAGCCGGCTCGCTCGCGTACTGGAACGCCGAGGGCGACATCGCCGGTGGCACCATCACGGCCGGCGAGCTGAAGCTCACCGACCCGACGACCGGCGCCTGGACCCTCAACGGCGACCCCGTCACCGACGTGTCCTCCGTGCGCGTCGTCCCGGGCGACGAGCTCGAGTACACCGCCAGCTGGGACATCACCGCCACGGGCGACAACCTGACCGCGGCCGTGGACGTCACCGGCTTCAGCGCCTCGGGCGCGCTCGCCTCGGCCGTGACCCTGACCGACACGTACCTCGTCGGTGGATCGGCCCCCGTGGACGACGAGATCACCAGCGACGACGACGGCGAGACGCTCGACGCGACCATCGGCCTCGACTTCGACTTCGGCACGTCGGCCGACAACACCTCGCAGACGCTGTCGCTCGACCTCTCGGACGTGAAGGTCGCGCTCACGCAGGTGCAGTGACCCGGGGCTGAGCACCCGATCGACCATCGAATGAGGAAAGGCCCACGAGGATGACGACAACCACGACCGACCGGAAGCGCCCCACGGCGCTCGGGTGGGCCGGCCAGGCGCTGGCCTGGGTCGTCATCCTCGTGGCCACCTCTGCGGTGGCGGTGGGGGTGCTGATCCCCAGGATCGGGGGCGCGACGCCCTACACGATCCTGACCAGCTCGATGGAGCCGTCCTACCCGGCCGGAACCCTCGTGGTGGTCAAGCCGACGCCCGCCGAAGAGATCGGCGTGGGCACGGTCATCACCTACCAGCTGGAGTCGGGCCGACAGGCCGTGGTGACGCACCGCGTCGTCTCGGTCGCCTATGGTGCCGACGGCCAGCCGACCTTCGTCACCCGCGGCGACGCCAATGACGGCGTCGACGCCGAGCCGGTCGCTCCGGTCCAGCTCAAGGGCGTGCTGTGGTACGCCGTCCCGAAGCTGGGGTGGCTCAGCAACGCGATGGGACAGGACCGTCGCAACTCGGCCGTGTACGTCGTGGCGGGTGGACTGGGTCTCTACGCGGCGTGGATGTTCGCCGGCGCCCTCCTCGACCGCGGTCGCAAGGTGGGTTCGGACGCCGATGCGGTCAGCGTGCGATGAGGCTCAGGACCATTCTCATGGGACTCCTCGCGATGGGTCTGGCGCTCACGGTCTCGCGACCCTCGAGCGCGACGGCCGCCACGTCCCCCGACCAACTGGGACTGAGTGTCGACGGCACCGGCCCATGGACCACCTCACTCACCGAGCCCCTCTTCGGCGCGGGAGCGCGCTGGGTGCCCGGCGACATGGAGACGGGTGAGTTCTGGGCGCGCAACCAGTCACAGGACTCCAGCGAGCTGCGCGTCGTCGTCGAGCCGAGGCTCGACGAGCTGCACGCCGCGGGAGACCTCGACCTGCAGATCAGGACGGACAGCGATCCCTGGCGGCCGTTGACCACGGCGTGGACCTCGCCCCGGCCGATCCCGGCCGGAGCGAAGGCACGGATCCAGATCCGCGCCTCCCTGACGGGAGCGGCGACGAACGCCGCGCAGACGCTGGCGTTCTCGTTCGACGTCCGGGCGCGCCTGAACTACGTGGCCGGATCCGCGACGAGCCCCACACCCGCACCCGCGCCGAGCACGAGCCCGACGGACGCGGTGACCGAACGCCCGGAGTCGCAGACGCCCACCGACGCCGAAGACCGCGATGCCCGGGTCATCGCTCCGCGCGACTCCCTGGCCGACACCGGCGCCGGCCACCCCGCGTGGCTCCTGCCGGCCGGCGTGGGAGCAACGATCACCGGACTGTGGCTGGCCCTGGCCGCCCGCCGGCGGAACGAGGAAGAGAGTGACGTCCATGAATGAGTCGAGAGCCGCCCGGCTCGGCCGTCTCCTGCGGTCGACCCGCACCCGTGCACTGCTCAGCCTGGGCCTGGTGCTCGGACTGACCAGCGTCAGCACCCTGGCCTACTGGACCGACGAGGCGCAGTTGACGACGGGCTCGATCCAGTCCGGCTCGCTCGACCTGCTGATCCTCGACGGGAGGCTCGAGGGCCAGGGCGGCGCGGTCACCGACACCGCCATGTCGGCGTCCTCCCTGATCCCCGGCGAGACCTTCGCGTTCACCGTTCCGGTGCAGCGCAAGGCCAACACCGCCGGGTTCAGCCTGACCGCGACGGCGACCGCCGCCGGGACGGCGTCCCCTCACCTGCAGTGGGCGGTCTTCGAGGGCACCGCCGGCACGCAGGTCACGAACGCCAACGGCATCCGGACGAACACGTGCTCGGGCACGCAGCTCTCCGCGGGCGTCACGCTCGACGCGACGGTCAAGTCCGTCATCTCCTCCAGTGCCCCCGTGAACCTGGGCGGCTCGACCTACAGCAAGAACCTGTGCTTCCGCGTGACGATGCCGACCACCACCGGCAACGGCGCCCAGAGCACGTCGGGGACGGCGACGTTCACCTTCTCCGCCAGCCAGCTGCAGTGAAGCCCGACTCCGACGAACGAGTGACCGACATGAGACGCATCCTCCGCGAGACGATCCTGTGGATCGGCGCCGCGCTGGGCACGCTGTGCCTGGTCTGGACCGCGGTGATGTTCGCCTTCGGCCTCACGCCGCTGGTGTTCACCTCGGGGTCGATGTCGCCGGCCATCGGCGCCGGCGACCTCGCCTTCGCCCGGACGGTCGCCGGCAGCGAGCTGGCCGAGGGCGACGTCGTGAGCGTCGTCAACGACCGGGGCATCCGGATCACCCACCGGGTCACTCACATCGATCCGCAGGACGACGGGGGAGCGGTCCTGCAGCTCAAGGGCGACGCCAACGCGTCGCCGGACGAGCAGGCCTACAACGTCGACGAGGTCGAGCGGGTCGTGTTCTCGGTCCCGAAGGCGGGATACGTGATCTCCGCGGTCGGCTCCCCGTTCGGGATGTTCGTGGTCGGA
>JBEVDF010000065.1:0-3555 GCA_040514145.1 Aeromicrobium sp. | reverse complement strand
GCCGCCGCCGCGGGCGAGGAGATCGGCCGACTGACGGCCGCCCGCGCCGAGGCACGCCAGCGGGCCGAGGAGTCGCAGCACGAGTTCAGCGCCCTCGAGAGCACCATCGCGGGGCTGAGCGCCGGTGAGTCCGGCCTCGACGAGGAGCTGGAGGGCGCCGAGGCGGCGCTCGCCACCGCCGAGGCGGCCGTCGTCGAGCTGACCACCAAGCGCGACGAGCTGGAGCGTCGGCTGGCCACGGCCACCGCCCGCAAGGAGGCCCTGGAGCTGGGCCTCAACCGCAAGGACGGCTCGGGCGCGCTGCTCGCCGCCTCCGACCGGCTCAACGGCGTGCTGGGTTCGGTCGCCGCCCTGATCACCGTCCGTGGCGGCCACGAGGCCGCCGTCGGCGCCGCGCTCGGCTCGGCCGCCGACGCCGTGGCCGTCGACCGGGTCGACAGCGCGATCGACGCCCTGCACCTGCTGCGCGAGGAGGACCTCGGTCGTGCCGGCCTGCTGCTGGGCTCGGGCGACGTGTCCACCGACGACTGGCCGGCGCTGCCGGGCGGCGCGCTCTACGCCGAGTCGCTCGTGGAGGCGCCCGCCGAGCTGCGCGGATCGCTGCGTCGCCTGCTGCACAAGGTGGCGGTGGTCGACACCCTCGCCGCGGCGAAGCGCCTCGTCGCCGACCTGCCCGACGTCACCGCGGTCACCGCCGACGGCGACCGCATCGGCGCCCACTTCGCCGAGGGCGGCTCCACCAACGCGCCGAGCCTGATCGAGGTCACGGCAGCGATCGACGAGGCCGCCGAGACCATCGAGCGCACCGGCCGCGAGCTGGAGGCGCTGCGCTTCGAGTCCGAGCGCGCCACGACGGCCGCCGAGGCCGCGGGCGACCGGGTCGACGCCGCCCTGGCCCGCCTGCACGAGTCCGACGCCTCGATGTCGGCCGTCGCGGAGAAGCTGGCGCAGCTGGGCACCACGAGCCGCTCGGCCGCCGCCGAGGCCGAGCGCCTCGGGGCCGCGATCGCCGCTGCCGAGGAGGCCCGCGACCGCGACGTCGCCGGGCTGTCGGAGTTGGAGGAGCGGCTCACCGCGGCCGAGGAGGCTCCCGACGTCGAGCCCGACACCGCCGAGCTGGAGCGGCTCGCCGAGGCGGCCTCGGCCGCCCGCCGGGCCGAGACCGACGCCCGCCTCGCCCTGCGCACCGCGGAGGAGCGCGCCAAGGCCCTCGGTGCCCAGGTGTCGTCGCTGCTCGAGGCCGCCGAGGCCGAGCGCGAGGCCCGCGAGCGCGCCCGCGTGCGCGCCGAGCGCCGCCGCCGCGAGGCCGAGACGGCCACCGCCGTGCTGCGCGCCGCCGAGACCTCGCTGCAGCATCTCGAGCAGTCCTACGCCGACGCCACCCGCGCCCGGGTCGAGATCGAGCACTCGCGGGCCGAGCGCGAGCAGCGGCTCAAGGAGGCCCGCTCCACCGTCCGCGGCCTGTCGTCCGACCTCGAGGGCCTGACCGACTCGGTCCACAAGGACGAGATGGCACGCGCCCAGCTGCGATTGCGGCTGGAGGCGCTGCAGGAACGCGCGCTGGAGGAGCTCGGCGTCGAGGCCGACACGCTCGTGGCCGAGTACGGACCCGACCAGATGGTGCTGCCGATCGGCGTGGAGGGGCAGACCGACGAGTCCGGCGAGGTCGAGCCCATCGCGTTCGACCGCACCGAGCAGGCCAAGCGCCTCAAGACCGCCGAGCGCGAGCTGGCGATGCTCGGCAAGGTCAACCCGCTCGCGCTGGAGGAGTTCTCCGCGCTGGAGGAGCGCCACCAGTTCCTCTCCGAGCAGCTCGACGACCTGCGGAAGACGCGCGAGGACCTGCTGGAGATCGTCGCCGACGTCGACGCCAAGGTCGAGCAGGTGTTCACCGAGGCCTGGGCCGACGTCGAGCGCGAGTTCAACGACGTGTTCTCCCGCCTGTTCCCCGGCGGCGAGGGGCGCCTCATCCTCACCGACCCGTCGGACATGCTCACGACCGGCATCGACGTGGAGGCCCGGCCCCCGGGCAAGAAGGTCAAGCGGCTCTCGCTGCTCTCCGGCGGTGAGCGCTCGCTGGTGGCGGTCGCGTTCCTGGTCGCGCTGTTCAAGGCGCGGCCCAGCCCGTTCTACATCCTCGACGAGGTCGAGGCGGCGCTCGACGACACCAACCTCGGCCGCCTGCTGGAGATCTACGAGGAGCTGCGCGCCAACTCCCAGCTCATCGTCATCACGCACCAGAAGCGCACGATGGAGGTCTGCGACGCCCTGTACGGCGTCACGATGCGCGGCGACGGCGTCTCGGCCGTGATCAGCCAGCGCCTGCGCGAGGAGGAGTCGGCATGACCCGTCCCGGCGCCACGTTCACGATCACCACGCGCTGGGAGGACGAGGACGTGTACGGCCATGTCAACAACGTGAAGTACTACTCGTACTTCGACACCGCCGTGAACGGCTACCTCATCCGCGAGACCGGCACCGACATCCGCCGGCTCCCGGCCTACGGGATCGTGGCGGAGTCCTCGTGCCGCTTCCTGCGCGAGCTCAAGTTCCCGCTCGACGTCGTGGCCGGCCTGGAGGTCACGAAGCTGGGCAACTCCAGCGTCGTCTACGAGATCAGCCTCTACCAGGGAGACGACCCCGAGCCGGCCGCGATCGGCCGCTTCGTGCACGTCTACGTGACGGGGGAGGACCGCAAGGTCACGCCGATCCCCGACGTGATCCGCACGGTGCTGGAGCCCCTCACGACCTGAGTCCGGTGGGGCGGGTGATGTCCGCCACGCCGGGTGCTCCGCCACCGTTTCCTGAACCCCGCGCGGCCTACGCTCGCGGAGGGATCACAACGGTGTGATCCGCAGTCGGAAGGACCAGCGTGGACTCAGCACTCGACCTCGCGCGGTGGCAGTTCGGCATCACGACCGTCTACCACTTCCTGTTCGTGCCGATGACGATCAGCATGGCGTTCCTCGTCGCGATCATGCAGACCGCGTGGTGGCGCACCGGGAACGAGAAGTGGCTCCGCCTGACCCGGATGTTCGGCAAGCTCTTCCTCATCAACTTCGCCATGGGCGTCGTCACCGGCATCGTGCAGGAGTTCCAGTTCGGCATGAACTGGAGCAGCTACAGCCGGTTCGTCGGGGACATCTTCGGCGCCCCGCTCGCGATCGAGGGCCTGCTGGCCTTCTTCCTGGAGTCGACGTTCCTGGGCCTGTGGATCTTCGGCTGGGACCGGCTCAAGCCCGGCCTGCACCTGATGACCATCTGGATCGCCGCGATCGGGACGGCGCTCTCGGCGTACTTCATCCTCGCGGCGAACTCCTTCATGCAGAACCCGGTGGGCTTCACCATGAACGAGGAGCGCGGTCGTGCCGAGCTGAACGACTTCATGGCGGTGCTGACCAACAAGGTCGCGCTGATCACGCTCCCGCACACGCTGTTCGCCGCCTTCATGGTCGGTGGCGGCTTCGTGGCCGCGGTCGCGGTGTGGCACCTGATCCGCCGGCCCGAGCAGGACGTCGACGCGTTCCGCAGCGCGGCCAAGCTCGGCGCGGTGAC
>JBEVDF010000284.1:0-6240 GCA_040514145.1 Aeromicrobium sp. | reverse complement strand
CCGCGGCACAGTCCCAGCAGGGGCGTGCCCGAGGCGAGGCACTGGTGCACCGCGTCGATGTGGGCGCGGTCGGCCTGCGGCTCATGGTGTCCCGAGCCCGGGTAGGTGACCGCGCCGTCGTAGAAGGTGGGGTCGACGTCCTCGCCGCCCATGATGACGACCGCGTCGGCGCGCTCGACCAGCTCCGCGGTGACCGCGAGATCGACCTCGGCCGAGGCGACCGGCACGACGTCCCAGCCGAGCTGCTCGGCCACCCGGATCGTGGGGGCGTTCAGCGCGTCGAGGGCGTCCTGGAAGGCCGGATCGTGGGGCCGCTGCGTGCGCAGGTGCAAAAGGGCGAGGATCGGCTTCGTCGGAGCGGTCGAGCTGGTCACGGCGCCAGCGTAGGCCCGGTGTCAGCCCAGGTGCGGATGGAGGGTCGGTAGGTCAACTCCACCGTCCGGCCGTCGAACGTGCGCGTGTCGAGGAGCTCGAGGTCGAAGTCGCCGGCCCCACCGAGCACCGGGCGCTCGCCGGTGTGCCCGGTGATGACCGGGAAGATCGTCAGCTGCACGGTGTCGACGAGGCCGGCGGCCAGGAGGGCCCAGTTCAGGGACAGGCTGCCGTGCGAGCGAATCGGCATGTCGGACAGCTCCTTGAGCCGGGTCACGACGTCGACGGCGTCGCCGCGCTCCACCGTGGCGTCCTGCCAGTGGAGCCCGTCCTCGACCGTGGACGAGACGACTGTCGCGGGCATCCTGCGCATCCGCCCCACCCATGAGTGCTCGATCTCGGGCCAGTCCGCCGATGCGGCGAACATCTCCACGAACTCCCGGAAGGTCGTCCCACCGAAGACCATGCGCGCCTCGTCGGCGTAGAGGCGGTTCCGGTGCTCGACGAACTCGGGTCCCTGCTTGCCCCAGTACCCGCCCCAGTCGCCCGGTGGCCGGTAGGAGCCGTAGCCGTCCACGCTGGCGAAGACGTCGAAGGTGTAGGTCGCGGTCATGCTGCCTCCGGTGGGTGCGTGCCTGACTTCGAGTGTGCGCCCCGCGCGGCCCCGAGGGCCACCCTCGGCCTCTGGCAGCATGGTCGTGTGCCCCAGCCGCGCGTCATCGCCGTCAGCCGCGACGACCAGCACCGGTTCAGCAAGGTGCCGGTCGCGTCCATCACCTTGATCGCGGGTCACGGCGTGGAGGGCGACGCCCATGCCGGCGCGTTCGTGAAGCACCGGTCGCGGGCGAAGCGCGACCCCCAGCAGCCCAACCTGCGCCAGGTGCACCTCATCGACTCCGAGCTGTTCGACGAGGCGCGCGAACACGGCTACGAGCTCGGCCCCGGGGACCTCGGGGAGAACGTCCTCACCGCGGACGTCGACCTGTTGGGACTGCCCACCGGGACGCTGCTGGACCTCGGCGGGCCGGTGGTGCGCCTGACCGGGCTGCGCAATCCGTGCGTGCAGATCAACCGGTTCAGGCCCGGGCTGGTCAAGGTCGTGCTGGCGAAGGCCGACGGCACCCCGTCGGGCCGGCCCGTGGGCACGTCGGTGCCCCGGGTGATCCGGAAGGCCGGCGTCATGGCGGTCGTGGAGGCCGGTGGCGAGGTGGTTCCCGGACGGTCCGTCACCATCACGCTTCCGGCCGAGCCCCACACACCGCTCGCGCCCGTGTAGCAGGATCGGGCGCTAGTCCTGCACGAGGCGCGCGGGGAATCCGCCCGTGGCGATCGGGCCCCACGACGTCGGCGTGATCCGGATGAGGCTCTTGCCCTGGTCGACCATCGCCTGCCGGTACTCGTCCCAGTCGGGGTGCTCGCCGGAGATGTTCCTGAAGTACTCCACGAACGCGTCGAGCGCCTCGGGCACGTCGAGGACCTCGGCCGTGCCGTCGACCTGCACCCACGCGTCGTTCCACTCGTCGGACAGGACGACCACGCTGACCCGCGGATCGCGCCGGGCGTTGTGGGTCTTCGCCCGCTCGGGGTAGGTCGAGATCACGAGCCGTCCGGAGTCGTCCACGCCACCGGTGACGGGGGAGGCCTGGGGGCTGCCGTCCGCGCGATGCGTGATGAGGATGAATCGGTGGCGGGGCCGCACGAACTCGAGCAGCTCGTCGAGGTCGACGCGGGTGTTGGTGGCGATGGAAGGCGGCATGGGTCCACGCTACGCCCGGGCGAGGTGAGGGTTGACGGATCCGGGCTCCGGTGTCACGTTGAAACGAGGCCCTAGGAGACATCATGCGCAGAGTCCTCGCCCTGATCTTCACCGCCGTCCTGGTCATGACGATCGGCATCCCCGGCGCGGCGACCGCGCACTCGAAGCAGGCCCCCAGACCGGGAGCGCCGGGTATCGGCGACCCGTACTTCCCGACCGACGGGAACGGCGGATACGACGTCAGGAACTACGACCTCGCGATCTCGTACAACCCGGCGACCGACCGGTTGCGGGGGCGGGCGACCATCACGGCGCGCACCACCCAGGCCCTCTCGGCGTTCAACCTCGACCTCAACGGGCTGACGGTCACGAGCGTCAAGGTGAACGGCAGGCCGGCACGCTGGCGTCATGTCGGTGACGAGCTGACCGTGATCCCGCGACGTGCACTCACCAAGCGCGCCCGCTTCCACGTGGTGATCACCTACGGCGGGGTGCCGCTCGTACTGGACGAGCCCGCCCTCGGGCAGTCCGGCGTGTTCCCGACCGACGACGGCGCGCTGATCGTCGGCCAGCCGCACGTGGCCGACACGTGGTTCCCGGTCAACGACCATCCGCTCGACAAGGCCAGCTATCGGTTCCAGGTCACGGTGCCTCGGGGACTCGAGGCGGTCGCGAACGGCCGCCTGGTCGGCGTGAGGCGACACCGCGGCACGGACACCTGGACGTGGGTCGCGCGCGACCCGATGGCCTCCTACCTCGCCACCGCGACGATCGGTCAGTTCAACCTCGACCACCGACGCGTCGACGGCATCGACTACTGGGACGCGATCGATCCGTCCCTCTACGAGCAGCCCGAGCCGCGCACCGGGGCCCGCTACGCGATCAACGGCGGCGAGAACTCGGCGTACCAGCGTCTCAGCCGGGTCATCGACGTCCCGGCAGGTGGCGGGCAGCTCTCGTTCCACGTCGCACGCAACACCGAGCCGGGGTGGGACTTCTTCTTCGTGGAGGCACACCAGGTGGGCACGGAGAACTGGACGACGCTTCCGGACGCCAACGGCCACACCGATCAGGCGGTCGGCAACGCCTGTCCCGGATGGCTCACCCTGCATCCGTTCCTCGCCCACTACCAGAGCGATGACGGTGCCGGAGGGTGCACGCCCCAAGGCACCACGGGCCAATGGCACGCGGCGAGCGGGGCCAGCGACGGCTACGAGCAGTGGACCCTCGACCTGTCCGCGTACGCCGGGCAGTCGGTGGAGGTCGCCCTGGCGGTCGTCAGTGACGAGTCCGTCCCCTACAACGGCGTCTACGTCGACGACGTGGTCGCACCCGGTGGAGTCGGTTCGACGTCCTTCGAGGCCGACGCCGATCCCCTGGACGGCTGGACCGTGACCGGGGCGCCCGCCGGCAGCCCTGGCAACGCGAGCGACTGGCGCACGGCGTCCGAGCCCGCCGGACCGTCCATCGGGGAGAACGCCGAGGAGGCGTTGGCGCGCGAGCCCGAGATCATCGACTTCCTCGAGGGCATCCTCGGTCCGTACCCGTTCGGGGAGTCCGGCGGCATCGTCGACAACGACCCGGGGATCGGCTTCGCCCTGGAGAACCAGACCCGCCCGATCTACGCGCAGGGCTGGTTCGCCGCGCCGGGCGACAACACCTCGGTGGTCGTCCACGAGCTGGCTCACCAATGGACCGGTGACGACCTGGCGCTCGAGGCCTGGCGGCACATCTGGCTCAACGAGGGCTTCGCCAGCTACATGGAATGGCTCTGGTCGGAGGAAGGCGGCGGGGCCACGGCCCAGCAGATCTTCGACTTCTACGCCTCGATCCCGGCCGACGATCCCTTCTGGACCACGGTGATCGGCGATCCGGGACCGGAGAACCTCTTCGCCGGGGCGGTGTACGACCGGGGCGCGATGACCCTGCACGCGCTGCGCCTCACGATCGGCGACGACGACTTCTTCCGGCTGCTGAAGCGCTGGACGGCCACGCAGGCGGGCGGCAACGTGCGCACCGAGGAGTTCACCGCCTTGGCCGAACGGGTCTCCGGAGAGGACCTCGACGCCTTCTTCACCGCCTGGCTGTTCACGCCGGAGAAGCCCGCGAACATCCCGGCTGCGGCCGCCCTGCGCAAGGGCTTGGCGGCCGATCTCGCCAAGCAGCTGGCTCGACCCGAGGTGCGGCGATAGTCCCCGCCGCGGGCGCCGTCGTGGTGGACGACGACGGGCGGATCCTGCTCGTCCTGCGTGGTCGCGAGCCGGGCCGCGGACTGTGGTCGGTGCCGGGCGGGAAGGTCGAGCCGGGGGAGACGCTGGAGGAGGCCTGTGCCCGCGAGGTGCGCGAGGAGACCGGCCTGACGGTGAAGGTCGGGGACGAGCTCTGGTCGGTCAGGCTCCCCACCGGCGACGGGCGGGAGTACGAGATCCACGACTTCGCGGCCACCGTGACCGGCGGCACGCTGCGAGCCGGCGATGATGCGGACGATGCGGCCTGGTTCCCCGTCGAGGACCTGGCCACCCTCCCGCTGGTGGACTCACTCCTCGACCACCTGCGGCGGCTGGGCCCAGGGTCGTGAACTGCTGAGTCACCCGGCCCGGGAGATCGTGAACGCGCACAGGAACCCGATCGTCGCCAGCAGGCCGACGTAGAGGTGGGTGCGCTCGAAGGCCTCGGGGATCATCGTGTCGGCGACCATCGCGAGGATCGCGCCCGCCGCGGAAGCGGTGATCGCGGCGATCGTGGTGGGGGAGGCGTCGTCGAGCAGCAGGCAGCCGGCCATCGCCGCCAGGCCGCTGGCCACGGCGATCCCGCCCCAGACCCCGAACACGTAGCGCGCCGAGCGGCCGTTGCGCTTCATGCCCGCGGCGCTGGAGAGGCCCTCGGGAAGGTTCGAGACGAAGATCGCCGCGAGCACGGAGACGCCGACCCCGCCGCCACCCAGGAGCGACAGTCCGAGCACGACCGATTCGGGCACACCGTCCAGGAGCGCACCGATGGCGATGGCCGTGCCACTGCCGGCCTGTTCGTCCTCGGACACCTGCTCGGCGCCGGACCGCTTGCGGTGCCGGGCGCCGTGGCGGGCGAGCACGAGGTTGGCCGCCACGTAGACGATCGCCCCGACGAGGAAGCCGAGCGCCGTGGGCGTGAGCCCGCCCATCTCCTCGGCCTCGTCGACCAGGTCGAAGGCCAGGGCGGAGATCAGCACGCCGGCGCCGAAGGCCATGACCGAGGCCACCACCCGGCGCGGTACGTCCACGAACCACGCGATGGCTGCACCGATCACCAGCGCACCGCCGGCCAACAGGCCCCACAGGCCCGCCTCGATCCAGATCGGCACGTCCACGCCCTCGATGATCTCAGTCCACGGGCGAGACGCGCATCGGGTTGTCGCCGTCAGGGCACTTCGGGGGCATGATGAAAACGCATGGGCGCAGGCGAGGGCGTATCAGCGGACAACGCCGGTCGCTCGTGATCGATGCGTGGTGAGGAGGTGGGCGCATGTCCGTCGACTACTACGTCGCGTGGTGGAACGTGGAGAACCTCTTCGACGAGGAGAAGGCGCCCGCGACGCGTCGCACCGAGAAGGTCAGGCGCGCGATCGGGAACGACCTCAAGGGCTGGACCCGCACGCTGCGCAACCGCAAGATCGACCAGCTGGCGTCGGTCATCGCCCAGATGAACGACGGGGCCGGCCCCGACCTGCTGGGCGTGTGCGAGGTGGAGAACCGGTTCGTGCTGAACCTCCTCGTGGCCAACGTGGAGAAGCGACTGCAGGGGCGGCACTACGGGATCGCCCACGCCGACACCGACGACGCCCGGGGCATCGACGTGGCGTTCCTGTACGACACCTCGGTGCTCGAGGCGCCGCCGTCCGAGACCTTCTTCCACGTGATCATGCGCCGCAACGCCACCCGTGAACTGGTGCAGGTGAACTTCCGCACCAAGCACGGCGGCCACACGTGGGCGGTCTTCGGCAATCACTGGCCGTCGCGCAGCGGGGGTCAGTTCGAGTCGGCGGGCTACCGCCACATCGCGGGGGAGACCCTGGCGTACTTCCACGAGCGTGCGCTCGAGGTGCACGGGCCGGAGACGCCCGTGATCGCCCTCGG
>JBEVDF010000281.1:0-3226 GCA_040514145.1 Aeromicrobium sp. | reverse complement strand
AGGCGCAGCTGGGTGCGGATCGCGCCGGCCGCGGCGCTGCCGCTGCTGCGGTCGATCGGCACCTGCCCCGACCCGGAGAAGAACTGGCGCTGCAGGAAGCCCTTGAGGCCGGTGCCCTCGAAGTACTCGGCCTTGGCGACGAAGGTGACGCGCCGCGGGATGACCAGCGGCATGAACAGCCAGTCGCTGTACGAGAGGTGGTTGCTGGCCAGGATCACGGCGCCCTCGCGGGGGACGTTCTCGGTGCCCTCGGCCCATGGCCTGAAGATCAGCTTGAGTACCGGACCCAGCGCCAGGAACTTCAGGAACCAATAGAACACGCACGAGACATTACCGCGCCCCCGCACCAACGGACGTGACATGGGGCACCATGGCGTCATGTCCGACTCCAGCGCGCGTAGCGCCTCCCCCGTCCGGCCGGGTGCCGAACCGTTCTTCTCCCCCGGCGGCCGCGTCGGCGTTCTGCTGAGCCACGGGTTCACCGGATCGCCCGCGTCGATGGTTCCGTGGGGTCGCCGACTGGCCGAGGCGGGGCACACGGTCGCCGTGCCGCGCCTGCCCGGCCACGGCACCACGTGGCAGGAGATGAACACCACCACGTGGCACGACTGGTACGGCGAATTGGACACCGCCCTGACCGACCTGCGCGCGCAGTGCGACTGGGTCGCGGTGTGCGGCCTGTCCATGGGCGGGGCACTGGCGCTGCGCCTGGCCGAGCAGCGACCCGACGACGTCGACGCGCTCGTCCTGGTGAACCCCGCGATCGCGCTCAAGCGTCTCGATCTGAAGCTCGTGCCTCTGCTGAGCCGCGTGCTGCCGTCGATGCCCGGGGTCGGCAACGACATCAAGCGCCCCGGTCAGGACGAGGTCGCCTATGACCGCACGCCGCTCAAGGCGCTGGCCTCCCAGTTGCAGCTGTGGCGCGACGTCCGCGAGAACCTCGACAAGGTGACCGCCCCGCTGCTGATGTTCCGTTCCGCGGAGGACCACGTCGTCGACGCCACCACGGCCGGACTCGTGATGAAGGGCGTCTCCTCCCCCGAGCGCGAGCTGGTGGACCTGAGCGACAGCTACCACGTGGCGACGCTCGATCATGATGCGGAGTTCATCATGGAGAGGTCGGCGAAGTTCCTCGCCGACCACGCGCCCGCCGTGTGAGCCGCCCGTCGCCGACGTCACCAGGAGGTCGTCATGACCGACCCAGCATCGCCGCGTGACGACTTCGACCGGATCGTCGAGGGACTCGACCTGGATCTGACCGGCCTGGAGGACTTCGACCGGTCCGCGGCGCAGGCCGCGGCCGCGCGGGAGCGGGCCGAGCTCGAGGAGGAGCAGCGGCGCGCGGCCGAGCCTGCCGAGGCCGACGACCAGTTCTACCGCGACGTCGGTCCCGCCGACCTGCCGTCCGATCGCCGCACGAAGATCGCCTGGTTCGTCGTGGTGGGCGCACCGGCCCTGTTGCTGCTGGCCCGGTTCGCCTCGATCCGGCCGCCCACGTTCGTCGTGGCGGTCGTGGTCATCGCGGTCGTCGTCGCCGTCGTCTACCTGATCGCGCGACTGCCGGACCGCGGACCGAGTAACCCGGACTGGCCGGACGACGGCGCCGCGCTCTGAGGCGGGCGAGGTCGGCCGCACCCACGAGGCCGGCGTCGTTGCCCAGGTGCGCCGCCACGATCCGTGCCTCCGAGCGGTAGCCCCGGCCCGTGAGCTGGTCGGCGAACGCGGCCCGCGCGGGGCGCAGCAGGAACTCCCCCGTGGTGCTCACTCCCCCGCCGATGACGAAGATCGCCGGGTCCAGCGCGGCCGCGAGGTTCGCCAGCCCGATGCCCAGCCAGCGGCCGACGTCGCCCACCCAGGCCTGCGCCTCCGCGTGGCCCTCGGCCGAGAGCCGGCCGACCGTGGCGCCGTCCACCAGGTCGGCACCGCCGGCGAGCTCGACGAGGGCGCGCCCGATGTCCGAGCCCTCCGCCGCAGCGGCGCGGGCCCGGCGCTCCAGGACGCGTCCGCTGGCGTACTGCTCCCAGCAGCCCCGGTTGCCGCACTCGCACGGCAGGCCGTCGTCGACCACGCGCTGGTGGCCGAACTCGCCGGCCATGCCCGAGTGACCCCGGTACAGCTTCCCGTCGAGCACCATGGCGCCGCCGATGCCCGTGCCGAGGTTCACCAGGACGACGTCGGGGAGGTTCTGGGCGGCACCGAAGCGCCACTCGGCCCAGCCTGCGGCGTTCGCGTCGTTGTCCACGAGGACGGGCAGCCGCGTGCGTCGCACCACCGCGTCGCGCAGCGGCTCGTTGCGCCAGGCCAGGTGCGGCGAGAACACGACGGAGGACCCGGTGACGTCGACGTAGCCCGCCGCGCCGACGCCGACCGCGCGGACCGCGTACTGCCCGCGGAACTCCTCGACGATCCCGGTGATCGCGTCCAGCACCGCCGCGGGATCCGTGCCGGGCGTCGCGCGCTGCGTCCGTGCCAGGATCCGGCCGTCCTCGTCGACGACTCCCCCGGCGATCTTGGTGCCGCCGACGTCGATCCCGACGGCGAGTCGCTCAGGCACCGACCTGGCTCTCGACCCGGCGCTTGAGTCCCTTGAGCGCGGTGTCGACGATGACCTTCTCGGCCTTGCGCTTGAGCATGCCCAGCAGCGGCAGCCTGAGGTCGACGGCGAGCTGGTAGGTCACGCGGGTGCGGCCGGCATCCACCGAGTCCAGCGAGTAGAAGCCGTCCATCGCCGAGAGCATCGTGGCTTCCTCGGGCACGAGGCTCCACGTGACGAGCCGCTCGTCGCGCCAGTCGTACCGCAGGGTGAACGTGTCGCGGATCGGCGCGGAGTCCACCACGAAGCGGACGTCGAGCGGACGGCCGCTGTCGTCGGTCGCCAGGACCGTGACCTCGCGCATGCCGGTGGCCCAGTCGGGGTAGTCGGCGAACGCGGCTATGACCGACATCACGGCTTGCGCCGGAGCCTCGATCACGATGTCGCTGACCGTGCGCGCCATGTCCACCTCCTCGACTGCGGCCCAGCCTATCGGCGCGTCGGCGGCGTGCGCTGGGACGGTACGGTGCTGTCTGTGATCACGGAGAATTCGAACGCCTTTCCCACGCGTGCGTGGGGAGCACTGAGCCTTGACGTCCTCGACCGGCTCGACGCCCATCGCGAGCGCGTGGCACTGCGCCGCGTCGTCGACGGCGAGTGGATCGACGTCACGCTCGGGCAGTTCCACCAGGA
>JBEVDF010000252.1:0-9859 GCA_040514145.1 Aeromicrobium sp. | reverse complement strand
GCGCGGCGACGTGCTGGCGGTCATGCTGCCCAACCGGGTGGACCTGGTCGTGTGCCTGTTCGCCGCCTGGCGCCTCGGCGGAGTCGCGACTCCCGTGAACCCGGCCTTCACCGACGTGGAGGCCACCCACCAGGTGAGCGACTCCGGCGCTCACCTCATCGTCGTCGAGAGCGACGACTCACCGACCGGCGGCGCCCGACCCGTCACCGTGGATTCCCTCACCACGGTCACCCTTACGGGCTCCCCCACGGGCGCCGCCCCGGTCGAGATCGCGCCGGACGACCTGGCACTGCTGGTCTACACGAGCGGGTCCACCGGTCGCCCCAAGGGCGTCATGCTCAGCCACGCGAACGTCGACGCGATGTCGGACTCGATGGCGCGCCACCTGGAGCTGGACGCCGAATCCCACTGCCTGCTGATCCTGCCGCTGTTCCACGTCAACGCCCTGATGGTGTCGCTGCTGGCCCCGCTGCGGGTCGGAGGTCGCCTCACGATCGTCGGACGCTTCAGCCCGCAGACCTTCTTCGACGAGGTCGAGCGGATCCGTCCGACGTACTTCTCGGCGGTGCCGACGATCTACGCGCTGCTGGCGTCCCTGCCCGAGCAGGTCAGGCCCGACACGTCCTCGCTGCGCTTCGTGGTGTGCGGGGCGGCGCCGGTGTCGCCGGAGCTGCTGACCGCCTGCGAGCGGCGCTTCGGCTTCATCATGGTCGAGGGCTACGGGCTCACCGAGGGCACGTGCGCCTCGGCGTGCAACCCCGTCGGCCCGGACGCGACCCGAAGGCTCGGCACGGTCGGCCCCGCCCTGCCGGGGCAGCGGATCGCCATCGGCGGTCCGGACGGCGAGCACCGGCCGGTCGGCGAGATCGGCGAGGTGCTGATCAGCGGTCCCACGGTGATGCAGGGCTACCTCAACCAGCCGCAGGCCACCGCCGACACCATCGTCGACGGCTGGCTGCACACCGGCGACGTCGGCCGTCTCGACGAGGACGGCTACCTGCAGCTCGTCGACCGCATCAAGGACATGATCATCCGCGGCGGAGAGAACCTGTACCCCAAGGAGATCGAGAACACGATCGCGCGGATCGAGGGCGTCCTCGAGGTCGCGGTCGTCGGTCGTTCCGACGACGTCCTGGGCGAGGTGCCCGTCGCGTTCGTCGTCGCCTACCCCGGGGCCGTGCTGACCGAGGACGACATCTTGGCGCACTGCCGCCGCGAGCTGACCCGGGTGAAGGTGCCCGTCGCCGTCGACGTCATCGAGGCGTTGCCGAAGAACCCGGTCGGAAAGATCGACAAACCCACGCTGCGCCGACTCGTGCGCAGCGCCTGATCACGTCGAGGAAGGTCGAGACTCATGGGATTCACGACAGCGGACATGCCACCGGTCGATCCGGAGCAGTTCGAGCAGATGCCGGTCATGGACCGCATGAAGATGCTCGCCATTCACTGGGCCGACTACGGCTTCGGCGGCCCCAAGCAGATGCACGTGCTCTACCTGGTCAAGACGGTCGTCTTCATCGTCGGCGGCTGGCTGGTCGTCGGGCTGACCACGCCCGGGCTCGGACTGTTCGACCTGGGCGGCTGGTGGGGCGAGCTGATCGTCTACCAGAAGCTGATGGTCTGGATCGTGCTGTGGGAGATCACCGGCCACGCCGCCTCGTGGGGGCCGTTGTCGTTCAAGTTCGGCCCCTTCACCGGCGGCTGGAAGTACTGGACGAAGGTCGGCACGCTGCGCTGCCCGCCCTACGGTGACAAGATCCCCGGCACCGCCGGGTCGGGCCGCACCGTCTTCGACGTGGCGCTGTACCTCGCTCTCGTGGCGCTCCTCGTGGTCGCGCTCGTCCTGCCGGGCCAGCAGACCGCGGCGGCGTACTCCGACGCGGGCCTCATCGCGACGTGGCCGCTCATCGCGTATGTGGCGGGCCTCGCGGTCATGTCGTTGCGCGACAAGGTCGTGTTCCTGGCCTCGCGTCCGGAGCAGTACGCGCTGTGCCTGCTGGCGTTCGGGGTGCTCGCGTCCCACGTCGACATGATCCTGGTCGCCAAGATCGCCATGGTCACGATCTGGCTGGGCGCCGGCGTCTCCAAGTTCGGCCACCACCTCACGTTCGTGGTGCAGGCGATGGTCAGCAACACGCCGTGGTTGACGTCGAAGAAGTTCAAGCGCACGCTCTACCGCGACGTCGAGAACGGCGACCTGATGCCGACGAAGACGGCGTTCGCGTGGGCGCACCTCGGCGGCACGGTCGTCGAGCTGGTGCTCCCGCTCGTGCTGCTGTTCTCGACGAACGAGACGGTCACGTGGCTCGCGATCGCCGGCATGGTGGCGTTCCACCTGTTCATCTACTCCACCTACCCGCTGGCGGTGCCGTTGGAGTGGAACATCTTCTTCATCTTCGTCACGCCCTTCCTGTTCGGCGGGTTCTTCGCCGGCGACGGCTACGGCGTGGGCGACTTCACCAGCCCGTGGCTGGTGGCGGCGGTCCTGGTCGGCTTCCTGAGCGGGCCGATCCTGGGCAACCTCAAGCCCGAGCGGGTGTCGTTCCTGATCTCGATGCGCCAGTACGCCGGCAACTGGGCCTCGGGCACGATGGCGTTCCGCATGAACGGCGCCGAGGACAAGCTCGACGCCGGCCTGGTGAAGGGCATGAAGATCCAGCGCGAGCAGCTGGCCGCGGTCTACGGCTACGACGTGGCCGAGGTCTTCTTGCAGAAGTGCGTCGCCTTCCGCAGCATGCACAGTCACGGCCGGGCCCAGCTCGCGCTCATGAAGCGTCACGTGGACGTGCTGGAGAACTACCGGCTGCGCGAGGGCGAGGTCGTCTGCACCGTCCTGTTGGGCTGGCAGTTCGGCGACGGGCACCTGTTCGACGAGCGCACCATCGCCGCGGTCCAGGAGCGGTGCGGTTTCGAGCCGGGGGAGTGGATCACCACCTTCACCGAGTCGCAGCCGATCCACACCCCCAAGGTCCAGTACAAGGTGATCGACGCGGCCCTGGGAGTCGTCGAACGCGGCTGGTACGACGTGCGCGATGCTGTGACCGAGCAACCCTGGGTCCCGAACGGCGTCAAGCACACGGTCACGTGGCAGGCCCCGGGCTACCGCCCGGCAGGCGAGCTCTCCAGTGAGGAGAAGGTGACGTCGTGACGACAGCGGTGGTGGTCGGCAGTGGGCCCAACGGGCTCGCTGCCGCCCTCACCCTCGCGGAGGCCGGGCTCGAGGTCGAGGTGCTCGAGGCGGCCGACGAGATCGGGGGTGGCACGCGCAGCGGTCACTACACGGCCGACGGCGTGCTCCACGACGAGTGCTCCGGCTTCCACCCGCTGGCGGTGGACACCGCCTTCAGCCGGGCGTTCGACCTCTCCCGCGAGGGGCTGGTGTGGCGCTGGCCCGAGGTCCAGTACGCGCATCCCCTCGACGGGGACCGCGGCGCCGCCGTGTGGCGCGACGTCGACCGGACCGCGGAGGCGCTGGGGGAGTCCGGCCGCGCCTACCGGCGCCTCTTCGGTCCGCTCTCGGCGCGCTTCGACCGGATCGCCCACGAGTTCCTGCAGCCGATGCTGCACGTGCCGCGGCACCCGATCGCCCTGGCTGGCTTCGGCATGGCCAGCCTGCTGCCCGCGACCTGGCTGGGACGCCTGCTCAAGTCCGAGGAGTCGGCGGCCCTGTTCGCCGGGGTCGCGGCGCACGCCTTCCGGCCGCTGAGCGCTCCGATGTCCGCGGCGATCGGCGTGGCGCTCGGCACGGCGGCCCACCGCTACGGCTGGCCCGTCGCCGAGGGCGGGTCGGCGGCGATCACGCGCGCCATGGCGCAGCGACTCACCGCGCGCGGCGGCACCATCACCACCGGCGTCCGCGTCACGGGTCGCGAGCAGGTGGCCCACGCCGACATCGTCATGCTCGACACCAGCCCCGGCGCCGCCGCCGACATCCTCGGCGACGCGCTCCCGGGCCGCATCGCGCGCGCCTATCGGGGCTACCGCTTCGGTCCGGGGGCGTTCCAGGTGGCGCTCGCGGTGGAGGGCGGGGTGCCCTGGACCCACGAGCCCACCCGTCAGGCGGGCACCGTCCATCTCGGCGGCTCGATGAGCCAGATCGCCGCGGCCGAGCGCGAGGTGTGGCGCGGCCGGATGCCCGAGCGCCCCTTCATCCTGCTGGGACAGCAGTCGCAGGCCGATCCGGGCCGTCGCGCCGGCGACCTCCACCCGATCGACGCCTACGCGCATGTCCCGTCGGGCTTCACCGGGGACGCCACCGAAGCGATCCTGTCGCAGATCGAGCGCTTCGCCCCGGGCGTCCGCGAGCGCATCGTCGCCATGTCGGTCCGCTCGACCGAGCAGATCGTGCGCGACAACGCGAACTACGTCGGCGGTGACATCGTCACCGGCGCCAACACGCCACGGCAGCTGATCTTCCGGCCGCGGGTGGGCCTGGACCCCTACGCGACGGGCGTGCCCGGGACGTGGCTGTGCTCGGCCGCCACGCCGCCGGGGGCCGGTGCCCACGGCATGTGCGGCCACCTGGCCGCGCGGAGGGCCTTGCGCAGCGCGGGGATCGCCGAGACCATCGAATGATGACCCAGCCGCCCCCCGGATCGGGTCCCGACTCCGCCGAGGTCCGCCAGCTCGTGGCGATCCTCGGGCAGCGCCTGTCCGAGCGGCAGCCGTATCTGACCCGTGCCCTGACCGACAAGATCCGCTCGATCGGCGACCTCGACCTGGACCTGCCGCTCATCGACCTGCTGGACGCGAGCATCGACAGCAACATCAACACGATCGTCCACCTGCTCATCAACGCGATCCCCATGGACCGCATCCAGGCGCCGACCGCCGCGGTGGAGTACGCGCTGCGACTGGCCCGGCGCGGGGTGCCGTCGTACTCGCTCGCGCGGGCCTACCAGATGGGCCAGGAGTACCTCATGACCGTGGTGCTCGAGGAGGCCGAGGCCATCGAGGCCGACCGCACGCCGACCCTGCGGGCACTGAAGGTCATCGCCGACGAGATCCACCAGTACATCGACTGGATCTGCATGGACCTGCTCGACCGGTACGAGGACGAGCGCGGCCGCTGGGCCACGACGTCCGGCAACGTCGCCTCGGCGATGCTGCAGGGCCTGCTGCGCGGCGTCGACACCTCGGTGCACGACTTCGAGGCCGAGACCGGCTACCACTTCGACCAGCACCACGTCGGCCTGGTCCTGTGGTCGCGCGACGAGGTGGGCATCACCGACGCGCTCGTCGCGATGGAGCGGATCAGTCGCGAGCTGGAGGCGACCGTCGGCACCGGTACCGCGCCGCTGTTCTCGGCCGTCGACCGCACCACCGCCTGGCTGTGGATCGGCCGGGGCCTGCGCGCCGAGCCGATCGTCCGGCAGGTGCGGGACGTGCTGGCGAAGTTCCCCGACGTGGGCGCGGCCGTCGGCCTGACCGAGTCGGGCATCGACGGCTTCCGGCGCACGCATGCGCAGGCTCGCGACACCTTCGAGCTGGCTCTGGCGGCCGGCGACAGGATCGGCCAGGTCGTCGGCTACGACGGCCGCGGGATCGCGCTGATCTCGATGCTGCTGCAGCAGCCCGGCGCCCTGCCGCGCTGGGTGCGCGACGTGCTGGGGCCGCTGGGGAAGCTGTCGCCGGCGTCCTCACGCGCCCGGGAGACCTTGGGGGCGTGGCTCGAACACGACCGGAACTTCCAGGCCACCGCCGAGGCGCTGCAGGTCCACCGCAACACGGTGAAGTACCGCATCGAGCGCATCAGCGCGGAGCTGGACGGGCGGCTCGGCGACCGCCGGGTCGACCTCGAGCTGGCACTGCTGGCCTGCCGCCTGCTCGGCGACGACCTGCTGCGCGAGCCCGACGGGCACCGCCGTCCCGGCCAGGGCTGAGCCCCGGCCGGGAGGGGTGGATCAGCGCAGGGCGGCGAGCGTGGCGCGGGCCGAGCTCATGCCCATGAAGTCCGCGTCGTCCTCGGCCAACAGCAGCTCACCGTTGGCGAACGTGGCGTACACGTCGATGTCCTGCTTGCCGCAGCCCTGGTGGGTGCGGTCCTCGAGCTGCGTCACGCCCTTGGCCTGCAGCGCCTTCAATTCAGCGATCATCGCGTCGATCATGCTGACGATCTCGGGATCTGCGTCGTCGATGAGCACCTTGATGGCCTCGAGCTGCGCGATGAGCTTCTCGGGCGTGTACTTGTAGCCCTCGCCGCTCGAGTGCAGCTTCTTCGAGACGGTCGCGACGCTGTCGCCGACGACGTCGGGGGAGAACGTGGGATCGGTCTTCAGGGTGCGCAGGTCGCGCACCGTGGCGCAGCGTCCCTGCTTGATGATGAGTCGCTGCTTGGCGAAGGCGCCGCGCTTCTTGCCCTTGTACTTGTACGTGATCTTGGTCGTCACCACGTACGTGCCCGGCTTGAGCTTGACCGCGGTACGGTTCCGGCGCAGCACCTTGCCGCCCTGCTTGATGGTCATGGCCTTCTTGAGGACCGTGACCTTCTTGGCCTTCTTGATGGTGGGCTTCACCAGCGCGGTGCCGTACCAATCGATCTTCTTGTTCGAGATCTTCTTGATCGTGACCGGCTGGGGGGCCGCCTGGGCGGGCGCGGCGACGAGCGTCGCACTGGCGCCGACGGCGAGGGCGGCCAGGAGGCCGAGGAGGGTGCGGCGCATGCGGTGACGCCTTTCCGAGATGGGGAGCAAATTCCGCCAATCCTAAGCCGGCAGGGACGGTCGGCGTGGCGAAACGAGGACCCTCGGTAGGGTGAGGCCAAGAGTGCTGCCCAGCCGTAGGGGCCGCCCAGTCACCGAGGGGTTCACATGAGTCTGTCCGTCACCGTCGCCGGAGCCCAGCAGCAGGTCGACCCCGGGACGCGGGTGTGGCAGCTGTTCTCCGAGGATCCGCAGGTGATCGCCGCCAGCGTGAACGGCGACCTGGTCGACCTCTCGCGTGAGCTGGCCGACGGCGACACCGTCGAGCCCGTCGCCATCGACTCGCCCGACGGCTTGAACGTGCTGCGCCACTCAGCGGCCCACGTCATGGCCCAAGCGGTGCAGGAGCTGTTCCCCGACGCGAAGCTGGGCATCGGCCCGCCGATCACCGACGGCTTCTACTACGACTTCGACGTCGAGACCCCCTTCACGCCCGAGGACCTCGAGAAGATCGAGTCGCGGATGAAGAAGATCGTCAAGGAGGGCCAGAAGTTCAGCCGTCGCGAGATCAGCGACGACGACGCCCGCACCGAGCTGGCCGACGAGCCGTACAAGCTCGAGCTGATCGGGCTGAAGTCCACCGCAGCCCCCGGAGACCTGCAGAGTGCTGCCGAGGGCGCGAGCGTCGAGGTCGGCGAGGGCGGCCTGAGCATCTACGACAACCTCAAGCGCGACGGCTCGCTGGCGTGGAAGGACCTGTGCCGCGGCCCGCACCTGCCCACCACCAAGCGCATCTCGGCGTTCAAGCTGATGCGCTCGGCCGCGGCCTACTGGCGCGGCGACGAGAAGAACAAGCAGCTGCAGCGCATCTACGGCACCGCGTGGCCCTCCAAGGAGGACCTCGAGGCGCACCTGCACCGCATCGAGGAGGCCCAGCGCCGCGACCACCGCCGCCTGGGCACCGAGCTCGACCTCTACAGCTTCCCCGACGAGATCGGCTCGGGCCTGCCGGTCTTCCACCCCCGAGGTGGCGTCATCAAGCGCGAGATGGAGGACTACGTCCGACGCCGGCACATCGAGGAGGGCTTCGAGTACGTCGGAACCCCGCACATCGCCAAGGAGGGCCTGTTCTACACGTCGGGCCACCTGCCGCACTACGGCGAGGGCATGTTCCCGGCGCTGGAGATCGACGGCGGCGACTACCGCCTCAAGGCGATGAACTGCCCGATGCACAACCTGATCTTCCGCTCGCGCCAGCGCTCGTACCGTGAGCTGCCGCTGCGGCTGTTCGAGTTCGGTCACGTCTACCGCAACGAGAAGTCGGGTGTCATCCACGGTCTGACCCGCGTGCGCGGCTTCGCCCAGGACGACTCGCACTCCTACGTCACGCCCGAGCAGGCACCGGCCGAGGTGGCGCACCTGCTGAACTTCATGCTGAGCCTGCTGGACGACTTCGGCATGGACGACTACTACCTCGAGCTGTCCACCCGCGACGCCTCGAAGGACAAGTTCATCGGCTCGGACGAGGACTGGGCGAGCGCGACCAAGGTCCTCGAGGAGGTCGCCACCGCGACCGGTCTCGAGCTCGTGCCCGATCCCGGGGGCGCGGCCTACTACGGCCCCAAGGTCTCGGTGCAGGCGCGCGACGCGATCGGCCGCACGTGGCAGATGGGCACCGTCCAGTACGACTTCAACATGCCGTCGACCGACCGGTTCAACCTCGAGTACGTCGCCGCTGACGGCAGCCGCCAGCAGCCGGTGATGATCCACTCGGCCAAGTTCGGCTCGATCGAGCGGTTCATGGGCGTCCTCGTCGAGCACTACGCCGGTGCCTTCCCTCCGTGGCTCGCGCCCGTGCAGGCGGTCGGCATCCCCGTGGCCGAGCGGCACGTCGAGTACCTCGAGCAGCTCGCCGTCCGGCTGCGTGCCGAGGGGATCCGCTTCGAGGTCGACGACTCCGACGAGCGCATGCAGAAGAAGATCCGCAACGCGCAGACCCAGAAGGTGCCGTTCATGGTGCTGGTGGGCGACAAGGACGTCGAGGCGAACGCGGTGTCGTTCCGCTACCGCAGCGGCGACCAGGAGAACGGCGTCTCCCTCGATGACGCCGTCGCCAAGATCGTGGCGGCGGTGCGCGACCGGGTGCAGGTCTGATGCCCGATCCCGATGGCCTCGAGCGGCTCTGGGCGCCCTACCGGATGGCCTACGTCCGCGAGGCCGGCAACGACACGGGCTGCCCGTTCTGCGCGATGGTCGCGGGGGAGCGGCAGACCGAGCTGATCGTCGTCCGCGGCGAGCACTGCTTCGTGGCGATGAACCTGTACCCGTACAACCCCGGCCACCTCATGGTGCTGCCGCTGCGGCACGAGTCCGGCCTCACCGAGCTGACGCTCGAGGAGTCCACCGAGCTGACGCTGCTGACCCAGCAGGCGATCCGCGCGATCGGCGAGGTCAGCTCGCCGCACGGGTTCAACATCGGCCTCAACCTCGGCGCCTCCGCGGGCGGGTCGATCTCGCAGCACCTGCACCAGCACGTGGTGCCTCGATGGGGCGGTGACGCCAACTTCATGACCGTCGTCGGGCGCACCAAGGCGCTGCCGCAGACGGTCGCCGAGTCGGCCGAGCTGTTGCGCGGCGCGTGGGACTCCAACCGATGAGTGAGAAGGTGGCCTGATGCTGGAGCGCTTCCGTGCCTTCTGGAACCGGATCTTCTCGCCGGTCGCCGACGGCCTGATCAAGATCGGCGTCACGCCGGACATGGTCACCTGGGTCGGCACGATCGGCGTCTGCGTCGGGGCCCTGTGGCTCTTCCCGCAGGGGGAGTTCTTCTGGGGCACCATGTTCATCACCGCGTTCGTGTTCAGCGACATCGTGGACGGCACGATGGCACGCAAGCTCGGCCGCACCTCCAAGTACGGGGCGTTCCTGGACTCCACGCTCGACCGCATCGGCGACGCGGCGGTCTTCGGCGGCATCGCGCTCTGGTACGCGTGGGAGGGCGACTCGAAGGTCTACCTGTGCCTTGCGCTGGCCTGCCTCGTGCTGGGCAGCCTGACGTCGTACGCCCGGGCCCGCGCCGAGTCGCTGGGCATGGAGGCCAAGGGCGGCATCGCCGAGCGCTCCGACCGCCTCGTGGCGATCCTGGTGATGACGGGGCTGTCGGGCCTGTTCGACCTGCCGATCCTGCAACACGTCACGCTGTGGGCCCTGGCGATCGC
>JBEVDF010000225.1:0-3853 GCA_040514145.1 Aeromicrobium sp. | reverse complement strand
ACAGGCGGTAGCCGGCGGTCGCGTCGCGCACCTTCACGCCGAGCAGCAGCCGCACGTAGAGGTTGCCGCCACGCGAGAGCAGCTCGCGGCGGAGAGGCCAGTTGACGACCGATCCCCCGGGCACCCAGCGCGAGCCGATCACCAGGTCGGCGCCGTCGCGCAACGCCTGGAGGAGCCGGTCGAGCTGCTCGGGCTGGTGCGACCCGTCGGCGTCCATCTCGCCGACCACGTCGTACCCGGCCTCGAGCGCGACCCGGAAGCCGTGCAGGTACGCCGCCCCGAGCCCGGCCTTCGTGGTGCGGTGGACCACGCGCACGGCGGGATCGGCGGCTGCCAGGTCGTCGGCGATGCCTCCGGTGCCGTCGGGTGAACCGTCGTCGACCACGAGGACGTCGATCGCCGGCTGGGCGGCGCGCAGCCGCGCCACGATCCAGGCCAGGTTGTCGGCCTCGTTGAAGGTCGGGATGACCATGACGACGCGGCCGAGCCCGTCCGCGCCGGAGCGCTCCCCGGAGCTCACCGCTGCCGCCTCGTCACTCGATCCTGCTCTCGTTGGCGTCGGCAAGGCCGGACGGCACGGTTGCGTCGTCGGCCTGCGGCCGATTGCGGGAACGACGATACGGGACCAGCGCGGCCAGCAGCCCGACCGCCGTCACCACGATGAGCAGACGGCCCGACCAGGGCCCGATCCGGACGGCCGGGGTGACCGAGGACATCAGCTCGACCTGCTCGACGAGCGCCGCCTGCGTGCGCGGCTCGGCGCTGGCCACGACGCTGCCGTCCGGCGCGATGACCCCGGTGACGCCGTTCGTCGACGAGACGACCAGCCAGCGCCCGGTCTCGATGGCGCGCAGGCGGGTGATCGCGAACTGCTGGTCGATCTGGTGCGTGTGGATGAAGGTGGCGTTGCTGGTCTGCACCGTCAGCAGCTGGGCGCCGCGGGAGACCTGCGCGTAGATCGCGTCGTCGTAGGCGACGTCGAAGCAGATCGAGTCGGCGACCTCGACGCCCGCGATGCTGAGCGGCTCCTTGCGGGTGCCCTCGACCATGTCGCGCCCGACCATGTTCAGCCGCCCGATCTGCAGGCTGTCGAGGTACTTGCGGAAGGGGATGTACTCGCCGAACACCACCGGGTGGTGCTTCGTGTAGCGGTCCCCCGCCCCGGTGTACGGGTCCCACACGATGCCCTGGTTGAGCACGTGGTCGGGCCCCGCGTCCACGATCGCGCCGACCAGGATCGGTACGCCGATCGCGTTGCTGGCGGCCAGGATCCCGGCGTTGGTCTGCTGGTCGCGGAAGGGGTCCACGGCCGTGGAGTTCTCGGGCCACACCACGAAGTCGGGCCGGGGCTCCCGGCCGGCGGCGACGTCGGCGGCCAGCCGGGTCGTCACGTCCACCTGGTTCTGGGTGACCTGCCGGAAGTCGTAGAGGATGTCGTCGCCGTTGCCGGGCACGTCGCCCTGCACCACCGCGACCGTCGCCGCGCCGTCGGCCTCCGGCTCCCACGGCAGTGCGAGCGGGACCAGCGACAGCAGCACCAGGCCGCCCAGAGCACCGGCGGCCACGAGGCGTTCGCGTCCTCCTCGGGAGAACACCACCAGCCAGGCCAGCAGCGTGCCGCTGAGCGCGAGCGCGAAGCTCAGCCCGACCGTCCCGACCCACGGCAGCGCGTCGGCCAGCCAGGTGTCCGCGGCGGCGAAGGCCAGGCGTCCCCAGGGCATCCCGCTGAAGGGCCAGGCGCTGTACCAGAGCTCGGTCGTGACCCAGGCCGCGGCGATCCACACCGGCCAGAGCCGGTGCCGCTGCAGCACGGTCGAGGCCAGCCCGAGCACGGCGAAGTACGTCGACTGCCACAGGGACAGCCCGATCCACGCGTCCACCCCGACGGCACGCATCCAGAAGAGCAGCGTGAACTCGAACGCCAGCCCGAAGGCGAGCCCGGGGATCCACGCGCTGCGCAGCCGCAGGTCGCGGGTGCTGACCACGAAGCCGGCGACGGCGAGCGGGATGGTCAGAGGGAGGGCCACCGGCTCGAACGCCAGGGCCAGCCCGACGCCGCTCGCCGCGGCGATCAGGATCCGGAGCAGCACGGTCCGACGATACCGAGGGCTGCCACGGATGACGTCACGTGGGAGACCCCGGAAGGGTCCCGCGCCCTTCGGACCAACCCGACCACCGACAGGCTGCCGGGATCGTGGCTGTTGTCTAGGGGACACGGGTCCCTTCCGCATCCGCTCTCGCGGGGGCGGACCGACCTCCGCGAACAAGGTCCGAGGAGTGGTTGGCACCCCACCCTCTGACCCGGCCACTCGGACGTCGGTTCGCCGGCCACGATCTGCATGAGCGGACGGCACACCTTGGTATCGGAACGCGCCTGCTGTCAACCGCCCGATGACCTGCACAGACACGCGAAACTGCAGGTCAGACGTGGAGTCTGACCGACGAGAAGAAGGGTAAATTTCACCGCGATCCGGCGTGTCGCGCCGACGCGCCGACCAGCCGGAGCGCGAGTCCCGCGTACTGGTCCGCGAGGGCGTCCAGGTCGAGCTCGCCGGCGGGCGTCCACCAGCGCGCCACCCCGCTGCACATCTCCAGCAGCGCCCGGCGTACGACGGCCGCCGACTCGACCTCGAAGGCGCCGTCCTCGGCACCCTCCTGGATGGTCGCCTGCCACGTCTGCTCGTACCGGTCCCGCAGCGCCACGACCTCCGCGCGCGCCCCGGGCGACAGCGCGTTGACCTCGTCGTCGACGACGCGCGTCTGCTGCGGCGCGGACGCATGGGTGCGCACGTGCAGCCGGACCAGTGCGACCAGGCGCTCCTCGGGGTCGGCGACGCCGCGGAGCTCGTCGGCCGCCGCCACGAGGCTGGTCAGGCTGCCGCGCATGATCGCGACCAGCAGCTCCTCCTTGGTTCCCATGTAGTGGTAGAGCGAGGCGGAGGACAGACCGGCGGCATCGGCGAGCTGACGGATCCCGGTGCCGTGGTAGCCGCGCTCGGCGAAGAGCGCGAGCGCCGCTGCCTGCACCCGCTCGCCCGTCGTCTGCGTCACCGCTTGACCCCTCTCCTCGTCACGACCTACGGTTCCGATGATGCCCTACCGATCGATCGATCGGTAGATTCCTGGAGGAGGACGTCCGTGGAGGTCGAGTACAGCCGCGACGGCGAGATCGCGCTGATCCACCTGAACCGGCCGGAGCGGCTGAACGCCGTGACCGTCGGCCTGACCGAGCAGCTGGGCGCCGCCCTCGCCCGGGCCGCCGTCGAGGACGCCCGCGTCGTGGTGCTGGCAGGTCGCGGACGGGCCTTCTGCGCCGGCCACGACCTCAAGGAGCCGGAGCCGGTCGAGACCCCGGTGCAGACGCGACTCCGGCTGGAGGCGATCCAGGAGGTCACCCGGCTGGTCCGTCGCTTCCCGGGACCGGTGGTCGCTGCGGTGCACGGCTACGCCCTGGGCGCGGGCTGCGAGTTCGCGCTCGCCTGCGACGTGGTGGTCGCGGCCGAGGACGCCCAGTTCGGCTTCCCCGAGGTCGGGGTCGGCCTCAGCGTGACCGGTGGCATCTCCCGGTTGTTGCCGATGCTCGTCGGCTGGGCCAAGGCCAAGGAGCTGCTGCTGCTCGGCGAGCGGGTCACCGGCGCCGAGGCGGCGCAGCTCGGGCTGGTCGCGCGCGCCGTACCGTCCGGGGAGCACGAGGCCGTCGCGCTCGAGCTCGCGCGGCGGTTCGTCGACCGCCCTCCCCTGGCGCTGAGCCTGGCCAAGCAGGTGCTCGACCACGGCCTGGATGCGACCCTGGAGGAGGCGATGGTGCGCGAGGTGGACCACGCGATCCTGACCTCCCTGTCCGGGGAGGGCG
>JBEVDF010000199.1:0-14413 GCA_040514145.1 Aeromicrobium sp. | reverse complement strand
CCAGGGCCACGTCGAGCTCGCGGTTGAGCAGCCGCGGCACGAGTCCCTGCAGGTGGTCGTCGACGACCGTGAACGTGACGTCGGGGGACTGGCTGGCCAGGAGGGCCAGGGCCCGGGGGACGAACGTGGCCAGCGCGGTGGGGAAGCCGCCCACGCGCAGCCGGCGGTGGTGGTGGCCCGCCAGCTCGGCCAGGTCGAGGCCGGCGGCCTCGAGCCGCGCCAGCACGGCAGCGGCATGGCCCGCGAGCACCCGGCCCGCCACCGTCACGTCGACGGGGCGCGTGCCGCGCTGCACGAGGGGGAGGCCGACCTGCTGCTCGAGGGCCGCGATGTGCTGGCTCACCGCCGACTGCGACATGCCGAGCTCGTCCGCGGCGGCGGAGAAGGAATCGGCACCGTCGAGGGCTGCGAGGACCCGCAGCGAGGAAACCGATCGCATCAGTTCCACTTATCGGACTGTAGCACCGGAACACCCTGCGGATCCGGGCCGAATGCATGCTGTTGGGAGCCCCCGGACGCATCCCTCAGGAGTCATCATGACCACACAGCAGCACACCACCCCGACGATCGACCAGGACCGCCTGATGGCGTTCGTCTTCCGCGCCGTCGAGGAGGTCGGCGCCACGCTCAACACCGCACTCGTCGTCCTCGGCGACAAGCTCGGCTACTACCGGGCGCTGGCCGAGCACGGACCGCTCACCGCCGCCGAGCTCGCCGAGCACACCTCCACCGCCGAGCCCTACGCCCGCGAGTGGTGCCACGCCCAGGCCGCGGGCGGCTTTCTCGAGTTCGACGAGGCATCGGGGCGCTTCACCCTGCCGGCCGAGCACGCCGTGGCCCTGACCGACCCGTCGAGCCCCGCCTACCTGCCGGGGCTGTTCCAGATCGCCTACGGGACGGTGGCCGACTCCAGCCGGCTGGCGGAAGCCGCGCGCAGCGGAACCGGCGTCGGGTGGCACGAGCACGGCGACGACGTGATCGACGGGTGCGAGCGGTTCTTCGCGCCGTCCTACCAGGCCTACCTGATCGATTCGTGGTTGCCGGCCGCCGGCCTGGTCGAGGACCTGCAGCGGGGCATCCGCGTGGCCGACATCGGATGCGGGCACGGGGCCTCGACGGTGATCATGGCGCGGGCGTTCCCGCAGTCGCGGTTCGTCGGATCGGACTACCACGAGGCCTCGATCGAGGTCGCGCGTCGACGCGCCGCCGAGGCCGGCGTCAGCGAGAACACCAGCTTCGAGACGTCGCTGGCGGACGAGGTCGGCGGCGAGGGCTTCGACCTGGTCACCACGTTCGACGCGTTGCACGACATGGGTGATCCGGACGGCGCCGCGCGGCACGTGCACGAGCTGCTGAACGACGGCGGCAGCTGGTTCATCGTCGAGCCGATGGCCGGCGACGCCCCGCAGGACAACTTCAATCCGGTGGGCCGCGCGTACTACGGGTTCTCCACGCTGCTGTGCACCCCGGCCTCGCTCTCGCAGGAGGGGGCGGCCGCGATCGGCACCCAGGCCGGTCCCACGCGGGTGCAGCAGATCGTCACCGGCGCCGGCTTCGCCTCGTGCGAGACCGTGGCCACGACGCCGTTCCACCGCGTCATGCTCGCCCGCAAGAGCGGCTGACGCGGAGCCGGCGATCAGGCCACGGCGTCGCGGGTGGGCGTCGGGGTCAGGTCGTCGCGGCAGAGGTCGACCACCGACTCGGCGGCGGTCGACCTCAGTCGCGCGCCGCTGGCGTCGAACACCTCGGCCATCCGGACGGTGTACCACTGCAGGAACGTGGAGCTCAGGGCATGCGCGGCGGCCGGCGCCAGACGCGCGGGGCCCAGGCTGGCGAGGCGGGTGAGGGTGGCGACGACTCCCTCGGGATCGGACGGGGCGAGGCGGAACACCCAGCGGGGCAGGGCCGGCAGGGCGAGGGAGGGGGCCTGCGCCGAGGCGTGGACGAGGGTCGTGCCGAGTCCGGCCACGGCCAGCGTGGCCGCGGTGACGTTGATGGTGCCCAGGACGCGGGCCCGCACGATGGCCTCGGCGGAGTCGGTGGCAGCGGCCGCACCACCGGCGTGGACCACCGACGCGATGGGCCCGGCCTGGCGGGCCGCGAGCATGAGCGCCTCCACCGACCCGCGGTCGGTGACGTCGGCGACGATCGACTCGGCCGAGACGCCGAGGGAGTCCAGCTCGTCGAGCGCGCGAGTGAGTCGCTCCCCGCGGCTGTCGCTCAGGACCACGTGGTGGTCGCGGGCGAGCAGCTTCGCCGAGGCCAGTCCCACGGCCCCGGATCCACCGGTTACGACGGCCACCGTGTTCGTCACGTGGACCACTCCCGTCCGGACGCCCGCTGCGTCCCACCCGACCCATCCTGCGCGCCGGAGGCCGGTCGGCACGAGCGTTTCGGCGACATTCCTCGGGTATCTGGAAACGCTTGGTATCCGAGTGACTTTCGCGACTGGAACGGTCACGCGGAGTTACAGTTCCGCCGGCTCGGTGCCGCGGTCTCGTGGTGATCCACGCCGCATGTTGGACCACTCACTCACGCAAACAAGTGACCCGCTGGTAACCTACGTCACATCACCCGCCGGTACACACACGAATCTGGAGAGATGATGGGCGACCTCGGTTACAAGTTGAAGGTGCTGCGGCAAATCGGACTGTTGAAGGCCCAGAATCCCGTCCGGCTGGTGAAGGCAGGCAAGAAGCTCGCGTCGTGGGGCCCGGGCTTCCCGTCGGCCGTCGGCGCCGCCGCCGCGCGCAAGCCGCAGCAGGTCGCCATCATCGACGACGCCGGTCAGCTGACCTGGCAGGAGACCAGCGACGCGATCAACCGCGTCACGCAGGCGCTCAAGGACCGTGGCTTCGTGCCCGGCGATCCGATCGCCGTGCTGTGCCGCAACCACCGCCACATGGTGATCGCGATGGTCGCGATCAGCCAGATGGGCGGCCGGATGCTGCTGCTCAACACGATGGCCAGCGCGGGCCAGCTCAGCGAGCTCGCCAAGCGCGAGAGCGCCAAGATGGTCATCCTCGACCAGGAGTTCCTCTCCGTCGCGGGCGAGATCGACCGCGACCTGCTCGTGGTGGCGTGGGAGGACGACGACACCCACGGCCTGCCCACCCTCAGCGGCCTGGCGGCCGGCAAGTCGGCGGCCGACCACCCCAAGCCCGAGAAGCCCGGCGGCATCGTGATCTTCACCTCGGGCACCACCGGCCTGCCCAAGGGCGCCAAGCGCAAGGAGCCCGAGAACCTCGAGCCGCTGCTGACCTTCTTCGGGTCGATCCCGTACGAGGGCAACTCCACCGTCGTGATCGCGGCGCCGCTGTTCCACTCGTGGGGCCTGCTGAACTTCGGCTTCGGCCTGTCGACGGTGCCCACGTACGTGCTGCGCCGCCGCTTCGTGCCCGAGCAGGTCATCCGCGACATCGACACCTACAAGGCCGACGTCCTGGTCGTGGTGCCGCTGATGATGCAGCGCCTCGTCGACGCCGATCCCGAGGTCATCAAGAGCAGCGACGTCTCCAGCCTGAAGATCACCGCCTCCAGCGGCTCGGCCCTCGCCGGCGAGCTGGCGACCCACTTCATGGACACGTTCACCGACTCGGTCTACAACTTCTACGGCGCCACCGAGACCGGCTGGGTCTCGATCGCCGACCCGAAGGACCTGCGCGCCGCGCCGGGCACCGCGGGCCGCGTCCCGTGGCACACCATCGTGAAGGTCCTCGACGAGAACGGCCACGAGGTGCCGCAGGGCGAGACCGGCGTCATCCACGTCGGCAACTCGATGATGTTCGCCGGGTACACCGACGGCCGCACGAAGGACTTCCGCGACGGCCTCATGCACTCGGGCGACCTCGGCTACTTCGACGAGGCGGGCCGCCTGTTCGTCGCCGGCCGCGACGACGACATGGTCATCTCCGGCGGTGAGAACGTGTTCCCCCGCGAGCTGGAGGACGCCCTCATCGAGCACCCGAAGGTCCAGGACGTCGTCGTCACCGGCATCCCCGATCCGCAGTGGGGCCAGTGCCTCGCCGCGTACGTCGTGCCGCGCGAGGGCGAGACCCTCACGCAGGACGAGGTCGTGGAGTACGCCAAGGCGCACGTCGCCCGCTTCGCCGTGCCGCGTGCGGTGATGTTCCTCGACGAGCTGCCCCGCAACCCCACGGGCAAGGTCATGAAGCGCAACCTGCCGGAGTTCGCGCCGCAGTCCTGAGCTCCCGCAGCGCCACGACGCCCGGTCCCCACGGTGGTGGGGGCCGGGCGTCGTCGTGTGTGGTCACTACGCACCCGTGACCAAGGGCCCGGTCAGGTGGGTCCGTTCGCCTCATCCCCCGGGGCGCGCGGCTCCGTAGCGTCGGTGGTGACGCCGCAACGATGCGGAGTCACCGCTCAGGAGGAACAGATCATGCGACGCTCGGCATTCGACAAGCTCATCTCGTGGACCGGACTGGTCCTGGCAGCGCTGCTGGTGGTCGCCGGTGGACTGGCCACCTGGGCCCACTTCTTCATCGAGGACCAGGTGCAGTCGCAGCTGGTGGCGCAGCGCATCACGATGCCGGAGGGTGAGGCGATCGCCAGCCTCTCCGACGAGGACCGCAACGCGCTCGAGCCCTTCGCCGGCAGCCCGCTGGACACCGGGGCCGAGGCCCGCGCCTTCGCCGACCACTACATCCTCGCCCACATGAACGCCTCGAGCGGGAACCGCACCTACGAGGAGGTCAGCGGCGAGTTCATGCAGCTGACCGACGAGGAGAAGGCCTCCGAGGCCGGCGAGCAGGTCGCCGCGCTGCGCCAGTCGCTCTTCATGGGCAACACCCTGCGCGGGCTGCTCCTGAACGCCTACGCGTTCGGCACCATGGGCCTCATCGCCGGCCTGGCCGCGATCGCCTCGTTCGTGGGCGCCGCGCTCCTGGCCCTGCTGTCCGCCCTGGGCCTGCGCCACGCGAAGACCCGTGAGGCCGAGTTGGCCACCATCTGACCGACCCGGAGGAACGGCCGCCCGATACCCACCGGGCGGCCGTCGCCACGTCAGGGGAGTCGCGTCAGAAGGGCGGCCAGGGCACGGCGGGCATGTTCCCCTCGGGGGAGGGGAAGACCCGCGCGGCCAGCAGCCGGTCGCAGCGGTGGGCCAGCGCCGCCAGCTCACGCTCGCCCAGCCACTCGCGCAGCTCCTCGCCGAGGTCGGCGTCCAGACCCTCGCGCACCCGGCCCACCCCGGCGAGCTCCTCGTCGGTGAGCGGCTCGCCGAGCCAGCCCCACAGGACCGTGCGCAGCTTGGGCTCCTCGTGGAAGGTCAGGCCGTGGTCGACGCCGTACCGGTGGCCACCTGGCATCGCCAGCACGTGACCGCCCTTGCGGTCGGCGTTGTTCACCAGGACGTCGAACACCGCCATCTGCCGCAGCTCGGCGGAGTCCTCGTGCACGAGCGAGACCGGGCGGTCCTCGGCGTCCAGGCCGTCGAGCACGTGGCACCAGGCCGCGGGCCGGGCCTCGGCCGGGACGAGGGTGACGGCCTCGGTGTCCGGGTCGGCCTCCTGCCAGACCTGCAGCATGCCCGGGCCGTGAGGACCGTCGGCCCACCACGTGGGTGGCACGACATCCCACCCGGTCGCCTCGGAGACCTTGCGGGAGGCGATCTCGCGGCGGGCGAGGACGACGTCCGGGAAGTCCCACAGGGGGCGCTCGCCGGCGACGGGCTTGTAGACCACGCGGACCCCGCCGATGCGGCCGACGAAGGTGGCGTTCGAGGCGGGGAGGACGCGGCCCTCCAGCTCGAGGTCTCCCTCGAGCATCACCAGGTTTCGTCGTCGAGTGGGCGGCAGATGTGATCGTCGTCGTCGATCGGCTCGAGACACAGCGGGCAGGTGGGCCGACCCGCGCCCACCACCTCGCGCGTGCGCTTGCAGAACGAGCGGGCCGCGCCGACGGGGATCCGCACGTGCAGCACCTCGGCGGGGCCCTCCGGCTCGGGCTCGAGGAGCGACTCGGGGGAGTCCTCGACGAGGGGGAACGCCTCGATCACGACCTGGGCCGTGGTGGGGTCGAAGCCCAGGGAGAGAATGCCCACCCGGAACTGCTCCACGACGGGCGAGTCCAGCGGCGCATGGTCGTCGAGGCCCTCAGGCGCGGCGGCCGGCACGCTGAACGGGTTGCCGTCCTGGGCCATCAGCTCGTCCAGCACCTCGTCGAGCTTCTCGGCCAGCGTGGCCGACTGCTCCTTCTCCATCAGGGCGCTGACGATCTGTTCGCCCGCCCGCGCCTGGAGGTAGAAGGACCGCTCACCGGGACGGCCGACCGTGCCGATCACGAGACGGTCGGGCCAGTCGAATTCGTGCACCCGTTGAGCCATGCCCCCATGCTAGGAGTCCGCCCGTGAGGCCGCAGGGGCGCCCACGCCCAGCGCCGGGCTCAGCGGCCGGCGCCGCCGCCGACGGGGGCGTCCTGCGCCGGTGCCGGGGCACGCAGCCACGACAGGTCGCCGGCCGAGGTGTTGACGGCGACGACGTCGGGTCGGCGGGTGCCGTAGCGCACGACCGACACCGAGGCCGGGTCGACGTGCAGCCGCTGGAACAGGTCGAGGTGCATGCCGAGCGCGTCGGCCAGGACGGCCTTGATCACGTCGCCGTGGGAGACGGCGACCCACACGGCGTGGGGGCCGTGCTCGGCCTCGATGCGCGCGTCGTGCCCACGGACGGCGGCGACGCCGCGCGCCTGCATCGCGGCCAGCGACTCGCCGCCGGGGAAGGCGGCCGCGGCGGGATGGTGCTGGACGGTCTTCCACAGGTCCTCGGTGGCGAGGTCCTTCAAGGCCCGGCCCTGCCAGTCGCCGTAGCCGCACTCGGTGATCGCCTCGTCGACGGTGGGCTCGATGCCATGGCGTCCGGCGATGGCGGCGGCGGTCTCGCGGCATCGCTCCAGGGGGCTGGTGACGACGTCGGCCAGGGGCACGTCGGCGAGCCGCGCGCCGGTGGACTCGACCTGCAGGAGGCCGAGTTCATCGAGGTGGATGTCGGGGAGCCGGCCGGCCAGCGTGCCCGAGGTGTTCGCGGTGGACCGTCCGTGCCGGACGAGCAGGACGATCGCCATGCCCCGACCCTAGCGGGACCACGCTGTGGCGAACGCCGCACGCCGCCGGGCGATCCGCGGCGACCCGCCCGGCCCGGGTCCGCGGAATTGTCCGAGCCGCTGGTTAGCGTCGAAGACGTGAAGATCCTCCACACGTCCGACTGGCACATCGGTCGCACGTTCCACCAGCACTCGACCGCCGAGGCCCTCGCCTCGGTGCTCGACGCGCTCGTGGAGGCCGTCCGCGAGCACGCGGTCGACGTCGTGGTGGTGGCGGGCGACGTCTTCGACTCGTCCACCCCGTCGGCCGCCGCGGTGGAGGAGCTCGACCGGGTCCTGGTCGGCCTGCGCGCCACCGGCGTGCGGGTGGTCGTCACCAGCGGCAACCACGACTCGCCGGCGCGCCTCGGCGCGAAGGCGGCGTTCCTGCACGAGGCCGGCATCCACATCGTCACGCGCCCGCAGGACCACGCCACGCCCATCACGATCGAGGACCAGCACGGTCCCGTGCACTTCTACGGCATCGCCTATCTCGAGCCCGCGCTCATCCGGCACGTGTGGCCCGAGCAGCGCCTCGCCCACCAGGCCGACGCGATCGGCTTCGCCCTCGAGAACATCCGGGCCGACCTCGCCGAGCGCGGTGGGCGCTCGGTCGTGCTCGCCCACACCTTCGTGTCGGGCGCCGAGGGTGAGTCGTGCGAGTCCGAGCGCGGCATCACCGCCGGCGGCCTCGACCGCGTGCCCGTGCCGGTGTTCGACGGCGTCACCTACGCGGCCCTGGGCCACATCCACGGCCGCAACACCCTCGCGCCCCACGTCCGCTACAGCGGCGCGCCCCTGCACCTGTCGTTCTCCGAGCAGGACAAGCCCCGCGGGGCCTGGCTCGTCACGCTCGACGCCCACGGCCTCGGCGCGGTCGACTGGCTCGACCTCCCCGTGCCCCGGCCGCTGACCACCCTCACCGGCACCCTCGACGAGCTCCTGTCCGACCCCGCGCTCACCGCGCACGAGTCGCACTGGGTCCGCGCGATCCTCACCGACGTCGCGCGCCCCGACGACCCCATGCGCCGGCTCCAGCGGCGCTTCCCGCACTGCGCGCTGCTGGAGTTCCGGCCCAGCCACGTCGACACGTCCGCGGCGCCCACCGATCCGCAGCGCCTGGCCACCCTCACCGACCAGCAGGTGATGGCCGAGTTCCTCGCGTTCGTGCGCGGCGGCGAGGGCCCCACCGAGGCCGAGGCCGAGCTGCTCGACGACCTGGTCGGCCACGTGGCCGGCACGGAGGCGGCGCGATGAGGATCCACCAGGTGTCGATGACCGGCTTCGGTCCGTTCCACGAGGCCCAGACGGTCGACCTCGACGCGTTCGCCGACCACGGGATCTTCCTCATCACCGGGCGCACCGGTGCGGGCAAGTCCAGCATCCTCGACGCGATCGTCTACGCGCTCTACGACTCGGCGCCGCGCTACCCCGGCGCGGGCGGCAAGCAGGTGCGCAGCACCCACTGCGGCCCGAACGACCCCACGCGCGTCGAGCTCGTCTTCAGCGCCGCCGGTCGCACCTACCGGATCGTGCGCACGCCCGAGTACCTGCGGCCCAAGGTGCGCGGCACCGGCATGACCCCCGAGAAGGCCACCGCCGAGCTGGCGGTGCGCGAGGGCGACCAATGGGTCGGGATCGCCGCCCAGCCCCGCACGGTCGGCGAGGAGCTGCACGAGATCCTCCCGCTGAGCTGCGACCAGTTCCTCCAGGTCGTCCTGCTCGCCCAGGGCCAGTTCCAGCGATTCCTGGTGGCCTCCAGCGAGGAGCGCCAGAAGCTGCTGCGCACCCTCTTCCGCAGCGAGCGGTTCTGCGACTACGACACCGAGCTGCAGCGGCGCGCCGGCGAGCTGCGCCAGGAGCTGCGCGCGGCCGAGTCGGGCATCGCCTCCACGATCACCACCCTCGCGCAGCACGCGGGCCAGGAGGCCCCCGCCGAGGCCGACGAGGCGTGGGTCGCCCAGGTCCTCGTCGCCTTCGATGCCGACGTCGAGCTGGCGAAGGCCGACCTCGACCAGGCCACCAAGGAGGTCGAGGCTGCCGCCGAGCTGCTCCAGCAGGCCACCGAGCTGGCCGAGCGCCAGCGCCGCCTCGCCCGCGCCACCGAGGCGATGGCCCTCGTCGTCGAGCAGGCGCCCGGCATCGCGGCCGACCGCGTCCGGCGCGATCTCGCCGTGGCGGCGCAGTCGGTCGAGGTCGCCCATCGCGCTCGCGTCGTTGCCGCCGATCGTGCCGAGGCGGCCGCGGCCGGGCTGGCCACGGCCGAGGCACGCTTCGCCGAGGCCGTCGACGGCCCGCCGCCGGCCGACCTCCCCGCCCATCGCGATGCCCTCACCGCCGACCTCGCCGTCCTCACGGCGCGGCTCGCCGACGAGCAGGAGCTGGAGCGGCTGCGCGCGCTCTCGGGCACGCTGACCGAGCAGCTCGACGATCTCGCCGTGCGCGCCGACGACCTCACGGCGCAGTGCCGCCACCACGACGACGTCCTCCAGCGCGAGATCGACGTCACGCCCGAGCAGGCCGGGTCCGCCCTCGAGCGCCTGCGCGACGAGCTCGTCCTCGCGCGCAAGCGCGCCACCGCCGAGCGCGATCTCGCCGCGGCCCAGGTCGAGGAGCTGCGGTGCGGCAAGGCCCGAACGGCCGCGTCCACGGTCCTGGACTCCCTGAACGAGCGTCGCCTGGCCGAGTACGCCGGCACCCTGGCCCAGGAGCTCGTCACGGGCGAGGCCTGTGCCGTGTGCGGCTCGGCCGACCACCCCGTGCCCGCCGTCCTGGCCGACGACCACGTCACCGAGGAAGCGCTCGACCGCGCGAAGCAGGCGTTCGACCGGGCCGACCGCCTGGCCCGGCGGGCGAGCGAGCAGGCCGCGGCACTTCGCGCCACGGTCCAGGGCTGGGCCGAGGTCCGCCCCCTCGAGCAGCTCACCACCGCGGTGGCCGAGGCCGAGGACGTGCTGGCTCGGGCCAAGCAGGCCGAGCAGGAGCGGGTGAACTCGCGAGCCGCCAAGGAGCGGATCGATGCGGCGCTCACCGACCTCAGCGTGCAGCGCGTCACGGCCGAGCAGCGCGCCGTCGCCGCCCAGCAGCAGGCTGCCGCGCTGGCAGCCACCGTCGCGCAGGTCCGCGGCGAGTCCGGGTCGGTCGTCGAGCGCATCGCCGTCGTCACCGGCCACGTCGACGCCACCGCCCGGCTCATCGAGGCGCGCGCCACCGAGCGCACCGCGAGCGAGCGGCTCGGCGAGTGTGGCGAGACCCTCGCCACCACGCTGGACCACCACGGCTTCGCCGACGAGGACGAGTTCCTGGAGGCGCGCCTCGACGCCGCCGCGATCGCCGACCTCACCCGGCGCATCGAGGGGCACGAGGCGCTGCGGGTCGCCAGCCAGACCGCCCTCGCGGCTCCCGAGCTGCAGGACCTGCCCACCGAGCCGGCCGACGTCGCGGGCCCGCAGGACGCCCACGCCCAGGCGCGCCAGGTGTGCCGCACCGCCACCGAGCGCCACGGCGCCGTGAAGGAGAGTGCCGCCACCGCCCACCGGGTGGCCGCCGCGATACGCCGCGAATGGGCCACCCACGCCAACACCCGTGCCTCGTACGAGGTGCTCGACCGCCTCGCCCGGTCCCTGCACGGCGAGTCGCCCAACACGCGCCGCATGCGGCTGGAGAGCTACGTGCTCGCCGCCGAGCTCGAGCAGATCGTCACCGCCGCGAATCTGCGCCTGCACGCGATGTCCAGCGGCCGCTACGCCCTCGAGCGCAGCGACGTCACCGCCACCCGCGGGTCGAACTCCGGCCTGGAGGTCCGCGTGCGCGACGACTACACCGGCGTCACCCGCAGCCCCGAGTCGCTCTCCGGCGGCGAGAAGTTCCTCGCCTCCTTGGCGCTCGCTCTGGGGCTGGCCGAGGTGGTCACCAACCGGGCCGGCGGCATCACGCTGGACACCCTGTTCATCGACGAGGGATTCGGGTCGTTGGACGCCGAGACGCTCGAGGTCGCGATGCACACGCTCGACTCCTTGCGCCAGAACGGCCGCACCATCGGACTGATCAGCCACGTGGAGACGATGAAGGAGCGGATCCCGGCTCAGCTGGCCGTGGAGCGCACCACCGACGGGTGGAGTCGGGTCGACGCCCGCGTCTGATTCGACGTCACTCCCGAACCACCGGACACGGCGGCATCACGCGATTATCCTGCGATGGTGGAGGAAGACGTGCTGCTGAGCCTGCTGCCCGATCGCCTCGACCTGCCCCGCGGACGCTCGGCGCTGTCGAAGTCGGCGGTGGAAGCGTCCCGTCGCGGACGGATCATGCAGGCCACGCTCGACGAGGTCGCCGAGTCGGGCTATCACGCCACCACCGTCGCTGCGATCACCAAGCGGGCCCGGGTCTCGCGCACGTCGTTCTACGACGCGTTCGCCGACAAGGAGGACGCCTTCGCCGCGGCCCACTGGGACGCGAGCGATCTGGCCGTGACCCGCGTGTGGGAGCCGGCGCTCACGCGGCCCGACCTGGGGTTCGACGACCGGATCGCCGCCGTGCTCTCGGCCTACATCGACGTGCTCGAGGCGGCTCGCTCGTTCACGATCTGCTTCTTCGTCGAGATCCTCGCGGGGGGCGAGCGGCTGGCGCTGCAGCGTGAGGAGATGCTGGACCGCCACGTGAAGATCCTGCACGAGCTCGCGAGGGTGTCCAGCGCGAGCGACTCCACCATCGCCCTTCCCGACCACGACGTCCTGCGGGGCCTGATCGGGGCCTTCGACGAGCTCGTGGCGCGGCGGGTGCGCAGCCGGCGCCATGACGAGAGCCTGGACCTCGGGTTGGTCGTGGCGCCCGTCACCCACATCGTCATGGCCGTGATGCATGACACGTGAGAACGCGTCCGCGCGCCTGCGCGTTCAGTTGTACTGAACGTGTACTTTTTGCGTTGACGGTGTGGCTCGTCCTCCCCTGACCGAGCCCCGTCGCAGGTCGGTGCCCCCGTCGACCCCCCGAAGGCGGGGGCGCCGACCTACCTTTTCTTCCTCGTATCCCCGCGACCATGGCCAAATGATCGGACGTCCGAGTATATTGCTAGGACATCCTAGTAATTGACGAGGTCGCCATGCATGCTCCCGTGAATCCCGTCCGCTTCGTGACCGCCTCGAGCCTCTTCGACGGGCACGACGCGAGCATCAACATCATGCGGCGGATCCTGCAGAGCCAAGGTGCCGAGGTGATCCACCTCGGCCACAACCGCTCGGTCGCCGAGATCGTGGACGCCGCCGTGGAGGAGGACGTGCAGGGTGTCGCCGTCAGCTCCTACCAGGGCGGCCACGTGGAGTACTTCGAGTACCTCGTCCAGTTGCTGGCCGAGCGCGGCGCCGGGCATGTGAAGGTCTTCGGCGGTGGCGGCGGAGTGATCGTCCCCGACGAGATCGACCGGCTCCGCAGCGCCGGCGTGACGATCTTCAGCCCGCAGGACGGGCAGCGGCTCGGGCTGGTCGCGATGATCAACACCCTCGTGGAGACCTGCGACATCGACCTGGTCGAGGCCGGCCTGCCGTCCTCCGACGCCGTGCTCGCGGGTGATCCCGCCGCCGTGTCGCGGGCGATGACCGCAGCCGAGGCCGGTCGCCTCGGCCCCGACCTCGCCGCGGCGGTCGAGCAGGGCGCCGCACGGTCGACCGCCCGGGTGCTGGGCATCACCGGGACCGGCGGCTCCGGCAAGAGCTCGCTGACCGACGAGCTCGTGCGTCGCCTGCGGGTGGACCACGGCGACAAGCTGCGCGTCGCCGTGGTGGCGATCGACCCGACCCGCCGCAAGGGCGGCGGAGCCCTGCTGGGTGACCGCATCCGGATGAACGCGATCGGCGGGCCGGTCTCGTTCCGGTCGCTCGCGACCCGGGGCAGCCACGAGGTGCCCGAGCACCTCGCCGACGTGATCGCCGTGCTGAAGGCCGCCGGGAACGACCTCGTCATCGTCGAGACGCCCGGCATCGGGCAGGGCGACGCGGGGATCCTGCCCTTCGTCGACGCGTCCCTCTACGTGATGACGCCGGAGTTCGGCGCTGCGAGCCAGCTGGAGAAGATCGACATGCTCGACTTCGCCGACGTCGTGGCGATCAACAAGTTCGAGCGCCGTGGCGCCAAGGACGCCCTGCGCGACGTCGGGCGTCAGCTGGTGCGCAACCGGGAGGCGTTCGGGAAGCAGCCGTCGGACATGCCCGTCTTCGGCACCTCGGCGGCCCACTTCAACGACGACGGCGTCACGGCGCTCTACCAGGAGCTGCGCACGCTGCTGGGCCTCGAGCCGGGGGTGCTGCCCGCGGTGTCGGTGCGTCACTCCAGCGACGAGCACCACCTCGTCCCGCCGCAGCGCGTGCGCTACCTGTCCGAGATCGCCGAGACGGTCCGGGGCTTCCACGACGAGACCGAGCGCCTCGCCGATCTCGCCGACACGGCCCAGCACCTGGCCGCCGCGGCGGCCATGCTGCCCGATGACGAGGCCGTCGCCGACGCCGCACAGCGGGCGTGGGACGAGCTGCCCGCGCACGTGCGGGACGCGTTCGACGCGTGGCCCGGCATCGTCGAGTCGTACTCCGGCGACGAGCAGGTGGTGCGCGTCCGCGATCGCGAGCTGCGCTTCTCGCTCGTGCGCGAGACGCTCTCGGGCAACCGCCTGCGCCGGGTGAGCCTGCCGCGGTACCGCTCGCACGGCGACCTCCTGCGCTTCTGGCGCCGCGAGAACCTGCCCGGCTTCTTCCCGTTCACCGCCGGGGTCTTCACGTTCAAGCGCGACAACGAGGATCCCGCGCGGATGTTCGCCGGCGAGGGGGACCCGTTCCGGACGAACCGGCGCTTCAAGCTGCTCAGCGAGGGGCAGCCGGCCACCCGCCTGTCGACGGCGTTCGACTCGGTGACCCTCTACGGACGTGACCCCGGCGAGCGCCCGGACATCTACGGCAAGGTCGGCACGTCAGGCGTCTCGGTGGCCACCCTGGACGACATGAAGGCGCTGTACGACGGGTTCGACCTCGTCTCGCCGTCGACGAGCGTCTCGATGACGATCAACGGGCCCGCGCCGACGGTGCTGGCGTTCTTCCTCAACACCGCGATCGACCAGCAGGTCGACGCGTTCCGTGAGCGGGAGGGTCGTGAGCCCTCGGAGGCCGAGGCGGCCGAGCTGCGCACCTTCGCGCTGCAGAACGTCCGCGGCACGGTGCAGGCCGACATCCTCAAGGAGGACCAGGGCCAGAACACGTGCCTGTTCTCCACGGAGTTCTCCTTGCGGATGATGGGCGACATCCAGCAGTGGTTCATCGAGCAGGGCGTCCGG
>JBEVDF010000167.1:0-5726 GCA_040514145.1 Aeromicrobium sp. | reverse complement strand
CGTGGGCGGCGGCGGCGAACTGCTGCCGCACGCCGTCGTGGACGACGGGGCGATGGACGTGGCGGTCGCGTTCGCGGCCCGGCTGCCCCAGCGGATCGCGTACGCCCTGCACCTGCGGCGCGGCACGCATCCGGGTGCCGACTTCGTGCACTACACCCGCGCGAAGTCGGTGAGGGTGGAGGGCGAAGCCGTACGCTGCACGACCGACGGCGAGCTGTCCGACCCGAGCACCGAGCACGGGTGGGAGCTGCTCGCCGGCGGTCTCGCGATGCGCCTGCCGAACTGAGTCAGCCCACCAGCGCTTCGTAGCCCTCGCGGCTCGACTCGCGCAGGAACTCGCGGCAGCGGTGCGCCTCCTCGACGTCGCCCAGGCGCTCGCTCGCGGTGGCCAGGACGGCCAGGGCGTGCAGGAAGCCGCGGTTGGCCTCGTGCGACCACGGCACCGGGCCGTGCCCGCGCCAGCCGTTGCGGCGCAGCGAGTCCAGCGAGCGGTGGTAGGCCGTGCGGGCGAACGCGTAGCCCTCGAGCTGGCGAGCGTCGGCCAGCGCGACGTCGGCCAGGCGCGCCCAGGCGGCCACCGAGTCGGGGTGGCGCTCGGCAACCTCCTCGGGGGACGCACCCTCGGCCAGCAGGGCCGCACCGGGGTCTTCGGGCAGCAGGGTCTCGGGCGGTTCTCCCAGAAGGTTGGTCATGGTGAGCCAGCCTAGTCGGGCGACCTGATCAGGACCGCTGGTGCGTGTGCGCGATGTAGACGTCGCAGGGTGCGTGGGCGGCCACGTCGCGGGCGATGCTGCCCAGGATCCGGGCCAGGCCCTGCACGCGCTTGTTGCCCACGACGATGACATCGGCGTCGAGCTCCTCGGCGGCGCGGACCAGCGCCTCGGCCGGGTTGCCCTCGGCGGCACCGTAGGTGACCTCGAGATCAGGGAACTCGCCGCGGAGCGAGGCGAAGACGTCGCTCGCGACGCCCTGGGCGGACTGCTCGTTGGTGATCAGCAGCTCCTCGGAGCCGACGTTGATGCGCTCAGCCTCGAAGGTGCGCCCGTACGCCGAGATGACGTGCAGGCGGGCGCCCATCGCTGCGGCGAGCTCGGCCGCCTTGCGCGCCGCGGCGGCCGCGGGCTCGGTGTTGTCAACGCCGGTGAGGACGATCTTCGCCATGGTTTTCCCCTTCATCGCTCCGAGCTCGGACGCCCGGATGCCATTCAGGATCCTAGTGGTCCAGCCGGGCCGCCCGCCCAGCCGGAGACCGGGGGTCCCGGCCACCGAGACCGGACCCGGACACGACGACGGCGGGGACGATGCCGTCCCCGCCGTCGATCGGTGTGTCAGTGCGTGCCGGCGCTGCGCAGGTTCTGGCAGGCCTCGACGACACGCGCCGCCATGCCGGCCTCGGCGGCCTTGCCCCACGCGCGGGGGTCGTAGGCCTTCTTGTTGCCGACCTCGCCGTCGACCTTCAGGACGCCGTCGTAGTTCTGGAACATGTGGCCCGCGACCGGACGCGTGAAGGCGTACTGGGTGTCGGTGTCCACGTTCATCTTCACGACGCCGTAGTCGACGGCGGCGCTGATCTCCTCGGGCAGCGAGCCCGATCCGCCGTGGAAGACGAAGTCGAAGGCGCGCTCCTTGCCGAACTTCGCGGCGACGGCCTCCTGGGCGGCCTTGAGCACCTCGGGACGCAGCTTGACGTTGCCCGGCTTGTAGACGCCGTGCACGTTGCCGAAGGTCAGCGCCGTGAGGTAGCGGCCGTTCTCGCCCAGGCCCAGGGCCTCCACGGTCGCGATGGCGTCCTCGGGCGACGTGTAGAGCTTGTCGTTGATCTCCGCCTCGACACCGTCCTCCTCGCCACCGACGACGCCGATCTCGACCTCGAGGATGATGTTCGCGGCGCGCGCCTTGGCCAGCAGCTCCTGCGCGATCTCGAGGTTCTCGGCCAACGGCACGGCCGAGCCGTCCCACATGTGCGACTGGAAGTACGGCAGTCCGCCGGCCTTGACCCGCTCGACCGAGGCGTCGAGCAGCGGGCGGACGAAGCCGTCGAGCTTGTCCTTGGGGCAGTGGTCGGTGTGCAGCGCCACGTTGATCGGGTACTTCTTGGCGACCTCCTGCGCGAACGCGGCGAACGCCAGCGAGCCGGAGACCATGTCCTTGACCGTGGGGCCGGAGAAGTACTCGGCGCCGCCGGTGGAGACTTGGACGATCCCGTCACTGCCGGCCTCGGCGAAGCCGGCCAGGGCGGCGTTCAGCGTCTGGGAGGACGAGACGTTGATCGCGGGGTAGGCGAAGGAGTTGTTCTTCGCCTTGTCCAGCATCTCGGCGTAGACCTCGGGAGTGGCGACGGGCATGGGTCCTCCTGTGGGAACTCGTGTTGCGGGTCAGTATTCCACCGAAGCGAGGTCGGCATGCTCACGGATCCAGGCGTGCATCGTGATCGCGGCGGCGGCACCTGCGTTGATCGATCGCGTGGAGCCGAACTGGGCGATCGCGACCAGGCGCTCGCACACGGCGGCAGCCTCCGGCGAGAGGCCGGGACCCTCTTGGCCGAACACCAGGACGGCGTCGCGCGGCAGGGGCGTGGTCTCCAGCGGGACGGCGCCCGGGAGGTTGTCGACGCCGACGATGGTCACGCCCGCCTGCGCCGCCCACGCGGCGAACGCGGCGACGTCCTCGTGGTGGTGCACGTGCACGTAGCGGTCGGTGACCATCGCGCCGCGGCGGTTCCAGCGGCGCTTGCCGATGATGTGCACGCCGCCGACGTTGAACGCGTTGGCGGTGCGCACGATCGAGCCGATGTTGAAGTCGTGCTGCCAGTTCTCGATCGCGACGTGGAGGCGGTGGCGCTGCAGGTCGAGGTCGGCGACGATCGCGTCCACCGTCCAGTAGCGGTACCGGTCGACGACGTTGCGGGTGTCGCCCTCGCGCAGCAGCTCGGGGTCCAGGCGCGGGTCGTCGGGCCACGGTCCCTGCCACGGTCCGACGGTCACGCCACTCCGTACTGCTCGCGGTACGCGCGGACGGCCGGGAGGTGCTCGGCGAACCGGCCGGTCTCCTCGAGGTACTCGATGATGTCGTCGAAGGTCACGATGGAGGTGACCGTGATCCCGTGGTCGCGCTCGACCTCCTGGATCGCGGAGAGGTCGCCCGTGCCGCGCTCGCGGCGGTCGACGGCCACGATCACGCCCGCGACCTCGGCGTCGAGCGAGTCGACCAGGGCGATGACCTCGCGGATGGCCGTGCCGGCGGTGATGACGTCGTCGATCACCAGGAGGCGGCCGCGGGGCTCGGCGCCGACGAAGAGGCCGCCCTCGCCGTGGTCCTTGGCCTCCTTGCGGTTGAAGCACCACGGCACGTCGCGGTCGTGGGCCTCGGCCAGGCGCACCGCGGTGGCCGCCGCCAGCGGGATGCCCTTGTAGGCCGGGCCCAGCAGGACGTCGAACTCGAGCCCGGCGCCCGCGATCGCGTCGGCGTAGAACCCGCCGAGCGACGCCAGCCGCGCCCCGGTGTCGAACGCGCCCGCGTTGAAGAAGTAGGGCGACGTGCGCCCCGACTTCAGCGTGAACTCGCCGAAGCGCAGGACCTCGTGCTCGAGGGCGAACTCGATGAAGCGGCGCTGGTAGTCGTGCACCCCGCCAGCGTAGGGGGATGTCGGCTTCCCCGGTTACGTGCCCGGCTTGCGCTCGGAGGAGACGAGGTCGCCGACGACGACGCTGCGGTCGTCGGTGTGGAACAGCTCGGAGCAGGTGACGAGGGTGATGACGCGCTTGGTGGCCTTCTCCCCCTCGGCCTCGGGGTCGGGGACCGGCCACAGCGGCCACGACGTGGTGAACGGCACGCGGATCTCGTCGCCGTCCTGGCGCAGGACGTAGGTGTGGACGTGCGTGCGGGTCTCCACCACGACCTCGTCACCGGCGCGCAGGTCGAGGAACTTGCGGAACGGCTCGCCGTGCGTGACCCGGTGGCCCGAGAGCACGAGGTTGCCCACGCGGCCCGGCTGCGCGCCGTCCGTGTGCCGCCCCACGCCCTTCGAGAGCGTGGCGTCGTCGTCGCCGTCGAGGATCGGCACCTCGAAGTCATCGCCGAACCGCTTGATCCGGAGCAGGCCGGCCCCGGTGACGGGGTCCTCCTGCGCCTTCCACGCTTCGGAGATCTCGCCGCGAATGCGCTCGTGGTCACGCTGGGCGACGACGTTCGTGCCCCAGTACTGCCAGCCGACCCAGCCCAGGATCCCCACGCCTGTGAGCACCAGGACCAGGCCGATCACCAGCAGGACGCGGGAGCCGAGGGAGCGTGCGGGAGCGGAGGACACGCCCCCATTGTCCCGGGCGCGATCTCGTGCGCGAGCCCAACGCGTGGATCACGCCGATCAAGTTCGGGGTTTTGCTTCCCGCGTTGGGGGCGCCATGTACTCTGATGGGGCAGGTCCGGGGAGCTCTTGAGCCGCCGTTCCTGCCGTCGGCCCGCCGTTTCACCCCCCGAGAACGGCGGGCCGACCTATGCCCGGCCCCAGGTCCCCGCCGCCACGATCCGATCGCCCGGCTATCGTCGATCCGTGAGCAGGCGCAGCGCGCGACTCGACGGCATCGGCACCACGATCTTCGCGGAGATGAGTGCCCTCGCCGCGCAGACCGGAGCGATCAACCTCGGCCAGGGCTTCCCCGACGAGGACGGCCCCGAGGCGGTCAAACAGGCGGCGCGCGACGCCATCACCGCGGGCCACAACCAGTACCCGCCCGGCACCGGCATCGCACCGCTGCGCGAGGCGATCGCCCGCCACCAGCTGCGGTTCCACGGGATCGAGCTCGATCCGGCGCGCGAGGTCGTGGTGACCACCGGTGCGACCGAGGCCGTCGCGGCGGCTCTGCTCGGCCTGGTCGATCCCGGCGATGACGTCCTCGTCCTGGAGCCCTACTACGACTCGTACCGCGCCGTGATCCAGATGGCCGGCGCCCGGCACGTCGCGGTCACCCTGCGCGCGCCCGACTTCCGGCTGCCCGTCGACGAGCTCCGGGCCGCCGTCACGCCGCGCACCACCGCGATCGTCCTCAACACCCCGCACAACCCCACGGGGTCGGTGCTGACACCGGAGGAGCTGTCAGCCGTCGCGGACGTCGCGATCGAGCACGACCTCGTCGTCATCTCCGACGAGGTCTACGAGCACCTCACGTTCGCGCGGCCGCACGTGCCCATCGCCACCCTCCCGGGCATGTCCGACCGGACGGTGACGATCAGCAGCGCGGGCAAGACCTTCTCGTTCACCGGCTGGAAGATCGGCTGGGCCACCGGCCCGGCCGACCTGGTGGACGCGGTCATGGGCGCCAAGCAGTTCCTCAGCTACACCTCCGGGGCGCCGTTCCAGCCGGCGATCGCCGCGGCCCTCGACCTGCCCGACGCGTTCTACACCAGCCTGCGCGACGGTCTGCGCGAGCGCCGCGACCTGCTGTGTGCCGGACTGGCCGAGGCCGGCTTCGGCGTCTTCGTCCCGGAGGGGACGTACTTCGCGACGACCGACGTGTCGCCGCTCGGCTTCTCCGACGGCTTGGAGTTCTGTCGCGCGCTGCCCCGGCTGGCCGGTGTCGTCGCCGTGCCGCACCAGGTCTTCCACGACGACCGGTCCGACGGATCGAACCCCGGACGCACGCTCGTGCGCTGGGCGTTCTGCAAGCGCACCGAGGTGCTCGTGGAGGCGGTCGCGCGCCTGCGCGTCCTGAGATCCCGCTGACTACGGC
>JBEVDF010000124.1:0-4509 GCA_040514145.1 Aeromicrobium sp. | reverse complement strand
TCCCGCGCGAAGTGCGGGTACGGGTCGGCGACGACGGCGGGGTCGGTCAGGTCAAGCGAGGTCGTCGGGACCGAAAGCATCGGGCAGCACCTCGTCCATCGTCTTGATCCCGGACACCGTCCACAGCAGCAGCCCGGGTCCGCCGTTCTCGTAGAGCAGCTGGCGGCAGCGACCGCACGGCATGATCACCTCGCGGTCGCCGTTGACGCAGACGAAGTGCGTCAGCCGACCGCCACCGGTGATGTGGAGCTGGCTGACCAGCCCGCACTCGGCGCACAGGGCCACGCCGTACGCCGCGTTCTCGACGTTGCAGCCGGTCACCACGCGCCCGTCGTCGACGGTCGCGGCCGCACCCACCGAGAAGTGGGAGTACGGCGCGTACGCGTGGGTGACCGCCTCCTCGGCGGCCGTCTTGAGGGCGTCCCAGTCGAAGGCAGTCTCGGCGGGCACTAGCCGGCACTGCCCTTGCGGTAGATCTGCCCGTCGGCCGCCGGCATCCGCAGTCGTTGCGAGGCGAAGGCGAGCACCAGCAGCGTGACGACGTACGGCGTCATGCTGCTGAAGTCGCCGGGGACCTCGTCGATCGACCAGTAGACGACGCCCAGTGCGACCGCGACCAGCCCGGTGACGACCGCGGCACGGTAGAGCTGCTGCCGGGTCTGCCAGACCGCGAAGGCCAGCGCGAGCACGGCGACGGCGAGCAGCAGGGCGCGGACCGAGTCGCCACCCGAGCGCAGGCCGAGCGTCTCGGTGTAGCCGAAGAGCCCGGAGCCGGCGAGCAGGCCGCCGGGACGCCAGTTGCCGAAGATCATCGCCGCGAGGCCGATGTAGCCGCGACCACCGGTCTGGCCGTCGCGGTAGTTGCTCGAGGCCACCATCGCCAGGAAGCCGCCGGCCAGGCCGGCCAGACCCCCCGAGATCAGGACGGCCGCGAACTTGTAGCGCAGCACCTTGACGCCCAGCGACTCGGCGGCCGCCGGGCTCTCGCCGCACGACCGCAGGCGCAGCCCGAAGGCGGTGCGCCACAACAGCCACCAGGTCACCACGAGCAGCAGCAGCGCGATCACCACGAGCAGCGACAGGTTCGTCACGAGCGCCTGCAGCACCGAGGCGAGGTCGGAGACGAAGAAGACGTCCTTGGCCGCCAGGTCGCCGAGCGGGTCGCCCAGGAACGTCAGGTTGATGGTCTGCACGTCGGGGATCTTCGGCGACTGGGTCTGGCCGCCGCCGGGGAGACCGACGAAGGTCAGGGACGCGAGGTACTGCACCGCGCCGAGCGCGATGATGTTGATCGCGACACCGGAGATGATGTGGTCGACGCCGAAGACGACGGTCGCGATGGCGTGCACGAGCCCGCCCAGGACACCCATGGCGATCGCGCCGAGGACACCGGCCCAGGCGCCGTAGTGGTAGCCGAAGTAGCCGGCCCCCCAGGTGCCGAGGATCATCATGCCCTCGAGGCCGATGTTGACGACGCCCGCTCGCTCCGACCACAGGCCGCCGAGGCCGGCCAGCATGATCGGGACGATCGCGATCAGGGTGGCGGCGACGGTGCCGCGCGAGACCAGGTCACCGGCGCCGGAGATCCGCTCGAGGGTGGAGAGCGCCAGCAGCACGACGAAGAGCGCTGCGGCGAACCACCAGCGCGGCAGGCGACGGCGCTGCTTGGGCGGCGCGGCGCCCACGGGGGCGCCCGTCACGGTGGCGGGGACGCTCATGCCGACACCTCCTCGGGCTGGTCGGGGCGCGAGGAGGCCAAGGCACGGGCCACCTCCCGCTGCTCGAGGCGGACGCCGTAGCGGCGGACCAGCTCGTACGAGATGACGACGGTCAGCACGATCACACCCTGGGTGATGGCGACGATGTCGGGCGAGACGCCGACGAGGATCTGCAGCGGGTTGGACTGCTCGTCGAGGTAGGCGAACAGCAGCGCGCCGAACGCGATGCCGATCGGGTGGTTGCGACCGAGCAGCGCGATCGCGATGCCCGCGAAGCCCAGGCCGGACTGGAAGGTCGAGCCGTAGGTGAAGGAGTCCCCGAAGAGGATCGGCAGCCCGACCAGGCCTGCCACGGCGCCGGAGATCATCATCGCGCCCACGGTCATCCGCTTGACGTTGATGCCGCTGGCCACGGCCGCGGTCGTGGAGCGTCCGGTGGCCCGGAGGTCGAAGCCGAAGCGGGTGCGGTTGAGCACGAACCAGAACGCGAACCCGAAGACGACGGCGATCAGGAGGAAGCCGTAGATCTCGTAGTCCCCGAACGGCAGGCCGCCGATCCGGCTGCCCTCGGGGATCTCCTTGGTGCCGATCTGGTTGCTGCCCTCCTCGCGGACCGCCGCCTTGCGCAGCAGGTAGGCCACCAGGAAGGTCGCGATCGAGTTGAGCATGATCGTCGAGATGACCTCGCTGACGCCGCGGTAGGCGCGCAGCACGCCGGCGATGCCGGCCCAGATCGCGCCGACGGCCATCGCGCAGACGATCGCGAGCGCGGTGTTGAGGTAGCCCGGCAGCCAGGCCTCCCCCGCGACGACCGCCGCGGTGAAGGCGGCGACGCGGTACTGACCGTCGACGCCGATGTTGAAGAGGTTCATCCGGAAGCTCACCGCGACCGCGAGGCCGGACAGGTAGAGCACCGTCGCGTTGTCGATGATGTTGGCCCAGTTGCGCTGCTCGGGCCACGAGAGCAGCTGCCCCCAGACGTCCCCGACGGGGTCGCCGGCGGCGAGCAGCACCAGGCTGGTGAGCACGAAGGCGGCGAGCAGGGCCAGCACGGCCGCTGCCACACCGAGTCCGAGGCTCGTCAGGCGTGCCTTGGTCACGAGGTTTCCTCCCCTGCTCCGGTCATCGCGGAGCCGAGTCGCTCGGGTGTCACGTCGTTGGGGTCGAAGCTGCCGACGAAGCGGCCGCGCAGGATCACCTCGATGCGGTCGGAGAGACCGATGAGCTCGTCGAGGTCGGCCGAGATGAGGAGCACCGCCAGCCCCTTGCGACGAGCGTCCTTGATGTGTTGCCAGATGGCGGCCTGGGCGCCGACGTCGACGCCGCGGGTCGGGTGGGACGCGATCAGGAGCGTCGGGTCGCTGCTCATCTCGCGTCCGACGATCAGCTTCTGCTGGTTGCCTCCCGACAGCGCCCGGGCGAGCACGTCCGGGCCGGGGGTGCGGACGTCGTACTCGTCGATGATGCGCTGCGTGTCGGTGCGCGCACCGCGCTTGTCGATCAGGCCGTGCCGCACGCTGGGCGGGCGCGACTGGTGGCCGAGGATGCGGTTCTCCCACAGCGGCGCGTCGAGCAGCAGGCCGTGGCGGTGCCGGTCCTCGGGGATGTAGCCGATGCCGTCCTCGCGGCGCTCGCGGGTCGACCGGTGCGAGAGGTCGGACCCGGCGAGCTCGACGAGACCGTTCGAGGCCGGGCGCATGCCCATGATCGCCTCGACGAGCTCGGCCTGGCCGTTGCCCTCGACGCCCGCGATGCCGAGGACCTCACCGCGGTGGATCTCGAACGAGATCCCGTCCAGCAGCGGGCGGCCTCCCTCGCTGGTGAACTCGCTGGGCAGGGACAGGTCGCGCACCCGCAGCAGCACCTCGTCGGTGACGGTCGAGGCCTCCGTGCTCGGTGACGGGAGCTCGGAGCCGACCATCAGCTCGGCGAGCTGGCGGGCCGTGACGCCCGACGGGTCCTCGACGGTGCGCACGGTCGTGCCGCGCCGGATCACGGTGATCTCGTCGGCGACGGAGAGCACCTCGTCGAGCTTGTGGGAGATGAAGATGACGCTCAGGCCCTCGGCCTTGAGCCCGCGCAGGTTGCCGAACAGCTCGTCGACCTCCTGGGGCACCAGGACCGCGGTCGGCTCGTCGAGGATGACGATGCGGGCACCGCGGTAGAGCACCTTGAGGATCTCGACCCGCTGCCGGGCGCCGACGCCGAGCTCCTCGACGAGGCGGTCGGGCTGGATGCCGAGGCCGTAGGAGTCGGAGATCTTCATGACCTCGGCGCGCGCCTTGGCACCGATGCCGTGGAGGCGCTCGGCGCCGAGGACGACGTTCTCGAGCACGGTCAGGTTGTCGGCCAGCATGAAGTGCTGGAAGACCATGCCGACGCCGGCCTTGATCGCGTCGGCGGGCGAGTGCAGGGCGACCTGCTCACCGTTGATCTCGATGGTGCCCGAGTCCGGCGGCTGCACGCCGTACAGGATCTTCATCAGCGTGGACTTGCCGGCGCCGTTCTCGCCGACGAGGGCGTGGATCGTGCCGCGGCGGACGTCGATGTTGATGTCGTCGTTGGCGATGACGCCGGGGAACCGTTTGCCGATGCCGCGCAGGCGGACAGCGACCTCAGCCGGAGCTGGAGCGGTCTCGGCGGCGGGCGTGGCGGGGGTGGACACGATCCATGACCTCCTCGTCAGGTTCGGGCGTGACGCTACCCCGAAGACTCGGGGAGACGGAACGGGCCCGCGGGGCTTGCGCCCCGCGGACCCGTTCTCAGGTGTCGCGGACTACTCAGAGATCCC
>JBEVDF010000253.1:0-3631 GCA_040514145.1 Aeromicrobium sp. | reverse complement strand
CGGAACTACCAGTACGCGCCGATGGGAGACCAGCCGTCCACCGACGGGGCACGCGGTGTTCCCGAAGCGCGGGCGTCCAAGCCCTGGGTGCGCCGGTGGGAGTTCTGGCTGGTCGCAGCGTGTGTGGCCTTCGACGGGATGACAGCGATCGGAGTTGCCGCCACCCCGGCGGACACCGACCTCGTGGCGAGGCAGCCAACCCAGGCAACCGAACCGGCTCAGAAGGTCGACCAGACCACGCCCAGTGCGGAACCGACGTCCACGCCCGACTCGGAACCGACGTCAACGCCCGACACGGAGCCGACTGACGATCCCGTTGTCCTTCTGTTCGTCTCGGACCAGAAGGACGGCGATTCATGGGTGGCATCAGATGGCAAGGAATACCGTCTGGGACTCATCAACACGCCGGAGAGGAACGAACAGTGCGGGCCCGAGGCCACGGCCTACACGCGCAAGTTCCTCAGCAACGGATTCACCGTCGATGCGTACGCGACCGACAATCACGGCCGCGCGGTCGCCGAGGTCCGTGACAGGAAGGGCAGGTCGCTCAACGTCAAGCTCGCGAAGAGCGGGCTCGGCGACGGTCGCTACCTCGAGCAGTTCCGCCACGAGAATCCCGACCTGGGCCGCCGACTCGACCGTGCCCTCGCGTCGGCCTCAGTGCCGGCCTGCCGGAAAACCGCGAAACCCGTCCCCCTCGTTCCACAGCCCCGCAAGACCGAGGCTCCTAAGAGCGACTGCATGAGCGGGTACTCGCCCTGCCTGCCTGTCGTCGCCGACCTGGATTGCGGAGAAATCGGCCACCCCGTGACGGTGACCGGCAGTGACCCGTACCGGTTGGACGCCGACGGCGACGGGATCGGCTGCGACTAGAAGACCGCGCGATGGGGAGCTGAGAGGGAACACCACCCGGCACGTTGTGGCCCAGTGTTCTGGAGGACAATTCTGGAGAACATTCGCTGCGGAGTGCGGCAGCCGATGATGAGTCAGTTTGGCCCATATATGGGCCAAAGCGGCACATCGTCCGGGGCGACATGACGCGGTCCGCATGCGGGATGTGCGGCGCCTCAGCCGTGCCCACGTCGACCGCCTAGAGTCGAACCGTGGATGACAAGCGCGCGGTCGACCTCGTCCTCGAGGGCGGGGGAGTCAAGGGGATCGCCCTGGTGGGCGCCGCGACCGCGCTGGCCGAGCACGGCTATGTGTTTCCGCGCATCGGCGGGTCCTCGGCTGGCGCGATGGTCGGGTCGGTGATGGCCGCGATGCAGCACGCGGGGGAGCCGTTCAGTCGCGTCGACGACATCATGCGCACGATCGACTACAGCGCGTTCCTCGACCGTCGCAAGCGCGGCGCGATGCTGTCGTGGTGGCCCCGGGCCGCCGACGCGTGGGGCGTGCTGTTCCACCTCGGGGCCCACCCCGGTCGCCACATGGAGCAGTGGCTGAAGGGCGTCCTGGGCGACCTCGGAGTGCGCACCTTCGGCGACCTGTACTTCGACGATCCCGGCAGCGCGCTGCCGCAGGGTCAGTCCTTCCGGCTCGTCGTCACCGCGAGCGACCTCTCCCGCCAGCGGGCCATGTTCCTCCCATGGGACCTGCCGGCCCACGGTCACGACCCGGACGAGTACTCGGTGGCGCGGGCCGTGCGCGCCTCGGCCGCGATCCCGTTCCTGTTCGAGCCCGTCCGGCTGAAGTCGAAGTACGGCACCTTGACGCTCGCCGACGGCTCCCTTCTGCGCAGCTACCCGATCGAGCTGTTCGACCGTCGCGACGGTCTGCCGAGCCGCTGGCCCACCCTCGGCGTGCGGCTCAGCTCGCCCGCGGGGGAGCGGGCGAAGGCCAAGCCGGTGACCTCGGCGCTGTCGCTGCTGACGAACCTGATCTTCACGACCGTCGACTCCACGCAGGTACGCCATGTGAGCGACCCGGCCGCGATCGACCGCAGCATCTTCGCCAAGCCCAAGGGCGTCCGCTGGACCGACTTCGACCTGACCCCCGAGCAGCGCGCGAGCCTGTTCGAGTCCGGACACCGGGCGGCCACCGCGTGGGTCGAGCGGAACCCGTCCGGGCCGCCGGTCCCCGAGCCCGTCGAGGCCGGCCTGGACGTCATCCCCGCGTGGCGGCCTGAGCCCATCGAGTGAAGCCGATGGCTTCATTTTCTCTCAATGAAGGTATATGCTTCATTTCATGGAAATGAAGGTGTCGCCTTCAGAGACCGTGGCGCTGATCGGCGATCTGGTGGCCTCGCGACAGGCGACCTCCCGCGCCGAAGCCCAGGAGCGCCTCATCGCGGCCCTGACCACGGCCGCCGAGCTCGTCCCCTCGGACCAGCGGCCCGCGCCCACGATCGGCGACGAGTTCCAGTCCGCCCACGCCACGCTGCGTGACGCCCTGCTCACCGCGCTCATCGTGCGGCTCGCGCTTCCCGAGGGGATGGATGCCCGCGTGGGCGTCGGCGTCGGTGCCTACGAAGTCGTCGGTCGCTCCGAGTACGGTCTGACCCAGGACGGACCGGCCTGGTGGAACGCGCGCGACGCGATCGGCGAGGTCGAGCAACGTGTCGCCCGCCAGTCGGGGCTGCGCACGTGGGTGCACGAAGGGGGAACCGTGAACGCGTATCTGATGGCTCGCGACCAAGTGGTCAGCGGGTTCGACGGCCGGCAGCGCCGGCTGGCCCTGGGCCTGCTGCAGGGCCGCACCCAGCGCGAGCTCGCCGAGGCCGAGGGCATCTCCGCGTCGGCGGTCTCCCAGTCGTTGCGCCGCAGTGGCGCCCTGGCCGTCGTCGACGGCGTGGAGCTGGTGCGCTGATGGCCCTGCTCGCCCTCGTCCTGCTCGCGATCTGCCTGGCCGAGTACCTGCGCCCCGTCGACCGGCTGTGGGTGGTCGTCATCGAGGTCGTGGCCATGGTCGCGATCGTCATCCTCGCCGCCTGGGCCCTCGGCTACGGCCCGGGCGCCGGCTGGCTGCCCGCGATCGTCGGCCTGTGGTGGGCCAGCGCCCGCACCGTGCCGTCGTGGCGCATCCCCGGGATGGTCGTCTCCGGCATCGGCGCGGTGTTGGCACTCATCGCCTCGCCCGCGATCGAGCGCGACCGACCGCCGATGCTCGACTGGTACGAGGACCTCGACGTGCCGGCCCTGGCCGAGGTCAGCCTCGACGAGATGGTGCTCGCGGTGATCACCGCCGTGGCCCTCATCGGCCCGGCCAACGCCGTGGTGCGCGAGGTGCTCGACCGGATCGGCCACGGCCTCCTGAAGGAGGAGCGGCGCCTCAAGGGCGGGCGGGTCATCGGCCCGCTCGAGCGAGTGCTCGTCTTCGGCTTCGCCATCGGCGGCAACTTCGGGGGAGTGGCGGCGATCCTGGCCGCCAAGGGCATCTTGCGCTTCCCCGAGATCTCCAAGGACGAGGGCGACGGGTCGCGGGCCGAGTACGTGCTCGTCGGCAGCTTCGTCAGCTGGTTCCTCGCGCTCTTGCTCGTGCCGCTGTTCTGACCAGGGGGACGACGCCCGCGTCGCCGGTCGTACGATTCCGATATGGCCGAGACCCCCGACACGCCCGAGATCGACATCAAGCCGCGGAGCCGCGACGTCACCGACGGACTGGAGAAGACCGCCGCGCGCGGCATGCTCCG
>JBEVDF010000321.1:0-6205 GCA_040514145.1 Aeromicrobium sp. | reverse complement strand
CCGAGCCGCTCCTGCCACGGGACGCCGTCCTCGTGGATCCAGGCCGCGAGCACCTGGCACCAGCCGCCCTCGTTCAGGTGGGCGTCAGCCTGCGTGACGATGCGCCGCACGACCTCGTCGCCGGGGAAGCCGGTCTCGCGGTAGACCAGCCGGTCGCCCTCGGGGGGCGAGACGACGAACGGCGGGTTCGTGCAGATGAGGTCGAACCGCTCCCCCTCGACCGGGTCGAACAGGCTGCCGTCGCGGACGTCGACGTCGATCCCGTTGAGGGCCGCGGTGAGCCGCGCGAGCTCGACGGCGCGGGCGTTCACGTCGGTCGCGACGACCTCGCGGGCGTGCGTGGCCAGGTGCAGCGCCTGGACCCCGCACCCGGTGCCGAGGTCGAGCGCGCGACCGACCTCGGGCCGCACGGTCAGCTGCGCGAGCGAGGAGGACGCCTCGCTGATGCCGAGCACGTAGGACGGGTCGCGCGGGTTCTCGCGACCGTCGAGGCCGGGGGTGAGGTCGCAGACGACCCACCAGTCGTGCTGCTCGTCGCCGTAGGGCCGCAGGTCCAACAGGGCGCGGGCCTCGTCGCCGTCGACCGCGACCAGGCCGAGCTCGCGGGCCGACTCCCACGCCGCTCCGAAGGCTGCCTCGGCGTGCGCCCGCGGGACGACGGCCTGGAGCTGGAACAGCCGGATCAGGGTGGAGAGCGCGGAGCCGTCGGCGGTGGCGCGCAGCCCCGGCGTGGTCTCGTTGCGGGCGAGGGCGCGCCAGGCGGCCTCCCCGAGGACGCCGTAGACGGCGTCGACGGTGAACCCCTCGATCGCCTCGCGGAGCTTGCCGACGTCCGGAACGGCCACGGTCAGGAGACCAGCTCGTCCATCGAGGTGTGCAGCCCGAAGACCTTGTCCAGACCCGTGATCGCGAAGATCCGCAGCAGGCGCTCGCTGGTGCAGATGATGTCGAGCGAGCCGTTGTCGGCGCGCACCCGCTTCAACGCCCCGACGAGCACGCCCAGCCCCGTGGAGTCGAGGAACGCGACGTTCTCGATGTCGATCACCAACCGGGTGTGTCCGTCGTCGATAGCGCCGACGACGACTTCACGTAGACGCGGCGCGGTGTAGACGTCGATCTCCCCCGCGACCTCGACCACGTGGAACGGGGGCGACTCCCGTTCAGTGAGCGTGAGGTCCATGTCCGAATTCAATCATCTGGGGCCGCTTCTCCCCACTCGAATGGGCGCAGCGGCCGTGTCAGGTGCGTGCGGGAGACTTCTGTCCATGCCCCTGCACCCCGTTCTCGCCCGCCATGCGGAGCGGCTCGTGCACGTGCAGCACCACCCGGCGGTCGAGCCCGTCGTCGAGCCGTGGCCCGAGTGGATCGACCCCGAGGTCCGCGAGCTCTTCGCCGCGGAGGGCGCCGAGGTCCTGTGGGGCCACCAGGCCGAGGCCCTCGCCGCGCTGCACGACCGGCGTCACGTCGTGGTCTCCACCGGCACCGCCTCGGGCAAGTCGCTCGTCTACCAGGCGGCGGCGCTCCAGGCGCTGCGCGAGGGTCGCGGCGGCTCGGGGCTCTCCGGTGCCCGGCGGCCGTCGGTGCTGTACCTGGCTCCCACCAAGGCGCTCGCCGCCGACCAGCTGCGGCGGCTGCCCACCGGCGTGCCCGGCCTGCGGCCCGCCACGGTGGATGGGGACAACAGCCGCGAGGAGCGGATCTGGGCCCGCGACCACGCCAACTGGGTGCTGGCCAATCCCGACATCCTGCACCGCACGATCCTGCCCCAGCACGACCGCTGGGCCCGCCTGCTGGCCGGGCTGCGCGTGGTCGTGATCGACGAGTGCCACCACTACCGCGGGGTGTTCGGCGCGCACGTCGCGCTGATCCTGCGCCGGCTGCAGCGGGTGTGCCGGCACTACGGCGCCGACCCCCTCTTCGTGCTGTCCTCGGCCACCGTGGCCGAGCCGGCGGCGTCGGCCGAACGACTCATCGGCGCTCCGGTCACCGCCGTCACCGAGGACGCCTCGCCCCACGCCGCGCGCACGGTCGCGTTCTGGCAGCCGCCGTTGCAGGCCGCGCGCGAGGACGGGGTCGAGGTGCGCCGGTCCGCGGGTTCGGAGGCCGCCGACCTGCTGACCGACTTCGTCGTCGGCGGCACGCGCACCCTCGTGTTCGTGCGCTCGCGCCGGGGTGCCGAGCAGCTCGCGATGACCACCTCGCGCGCCCTGGCCGAGGTCGACCCCGAGCTCGCCGGCCGCGTCGCCACCTACCGCGGTGGCTACCTGCCGGAGGAGCGGCGCGAGCTGGAGGCGCGGCTGCGCTCCGGCGATCTCCTCGGCCTGGCCAGCACCAACGCCCTCGAGCTGGGCATCGACATCGCCGGCCTCGACGCCGTCGTGACCGTGGGCTTCCCCGGCACCCGGGCCGCCCTGTGGCAGCAGTGGGGGCGCGCGGGTCGCGCCGGCGTCGAGTCGGTGGGCGTGATGATCGCCCGCGACGACCCACTCGACTCCTTCCTCGTGCACCATCCCGAGGCCGTCCTGGGCGCGCCGGTCGAGGCCACCGTGTTCGACCCCGAGAACCCCTACGTGCTGGGCCCGCACCTCGCGGCCGCCGCCCAGGAGCTGCCGCTCACCGAGGCCGACTTCGGCCCGTTCGGCCCCCGTGCCGCCGAGGGCGTAGCGGCGCTCGAGGCCGCCGGCATGCTGCGGCGCCGCGCCGCCGGCTGGTTCTGGACCAGCCGCGAGCGCGCCGCCGACCTGGCCGACATCCGCTCCGCCGGCGGGCACCCGGTGCAGATCGTGGAGGGCAGCACCGGGCGTCTGGTCGGCACCGTCGACGCCGGATCGGCCGACGCCGAGGTGCACGAGGGAGCGATCTACGTGCACCGCGGCGAGGACCACCTCGTGGAGTCCTACGACCCCGAGCAGGGCGCCGCCGTGGTCCGGCGCGCCGACGTGCACCACACCACCAGCGCGCGCAGCTCGACCGCCGTGACGATCGTCGAGGAGCGCCGGCGCGTGGAGTGGGGCCCGGCCACCGTGGCGTTCGGCGACGTCGAGGTGGCCAGCCAGGTGGTCGGCTACCAGATCCGCGACCGCAGCACGGGGCGCGTGATCGGCGAGGAGCCCCTCGATCTGCCCGAGCGCACTCTCCCGACCGCGGCGGTGTGGTGGACGCTCGATCCCGACGTCGCGAACGCGCTGATGGATCCCGAGCTCCTGCCCGGCGCCGCGCACGCCGCCGAGCACGCCGCCATCGGCATCCTGCCGCTGCTGGCCACCTGCGATCGCTGGGACATCGGGGGACTCTCCACGGCCTACCACCCCGACACGGGCCGGTTGACGGTGTTCGTCCACGACGGCCATCGCGGCGGGGCGGGCTTCGCCGAGCGGGGCTACGAGCAGATGGCGGCGTGGCTGCGGATGACCCGCCAGACGATCGCCGACTGCCCCTGTCGCGACGGGTGTCCGTCGTGCGTCGTGTCGCCCAAGTGCGGCAACGGGAATCACCCCCTCGACAAGGCCGGAGCGGTCCAGCTGCTCGACGCCGTCCTGGTGTCCGCACCGGCCTGAGCGACGTTCTCGACGGGCGCCACTTGGGCCGGGGTGCAAAGGTTGGCAGGTTGCACACCATCCTTTCCGACCATGTGAGGTAGTTCCTGATGCCCAGCGGCACCGACCGATCAACCGTCGACGTCTTCGAACCGGAGGTGGCACACCGACCAGAGTCCAGGCTCGATCGAGTCGTCTTCGGCGTCGCTGCCGCCCTGGCCCTGATCGTCGTGCTGTGGGGCATCCTCGACCAGGCATCCCTCGGCAGCCGCGCCTCCCAGGCGCAGTCGTGGGTGATCGAGTACACCGGCTGGCTGTTCGTCATGTCGACCACCGGCTTCGTGGTCTTCGCGATCTGGCTGGCCGCCAGCCGCTACGGCAAGATCCCGCTGGGTCAGGACGGGGAGCGACCGGAGTTCCGGACCACCTCGTGGATCGCGATGATGTTCAGCGCCGGCATGGGCATCGGCCTGATGTTCTGGGGGGTCGCCGAGCCGCTGACGTTCTATCTGTCCCCGCCGCCGGGCACGGCCGAAGCCGGCTCGAACGCCGCCGTGCAGGTGGCGATGTCCCAGACCCTCTTCCACTGGACCCTGCACCCGTGGGCCGTCTACGCGGTGGTCGGCCTTGCGATCGGCTACGGCACGTACCGCCTCGGCCGCCCGCAGCTGATCTCGGCCGCGTTCACCCGCGTGCTGGGGCGTCGCCAGACCGAGGGCCCGGTCGGCAAGGTCATCGACATCATGGCGATCTTCGCCACGCTCTTCGGCTCGGCCGCCTCGCTGGGGCTGGGCGCGCTGCAGATCGGTGCGGGCATCGAGCACAACGGCTGGGTCGAGTCCGTCGGCGAGACGCTCGTGGTCTCGATCATCGTGGTGCTGACGATCCTGTTCATCCTCTCGGCCGTCTCCGGCGTCGCCAAGGGCATCCAGTGGCTGTCGAACATCAACATGGTGCTGGCGCTCGCACTGGCGGCCTTCGTCTTCATCGCCGGTCCGACCCTGATGATGCTCAACCTCATCCCGACGTCGATCGCCGACTACGTGGCCTTCCTGCCCGAGATGGCCGGCCGTACCAACGCCAGCGGCGGCGCCGTGGCCGACTGGCTCGGCGCGTGGACGATCTTCTACTGGGCCTGGTGGGTCTCGTGGACGCCCTTCGTCGGCATGTTCATCGCGCGCATCAGCCGCGGCCGCACCATCCGCCAGTTCGTCACCGGCGTGCTGCTGGTGCCGAGCATGGTCAGCCTCATCTGGTTCGCCATCTTCGGTGGCGCCGGCATCAGCGAGGCCGACGCGATCGCCGGCGGCGAGTCGTCGGTGGACTCCAACTACGCGCTGTTCGACCTGCTGCAGCAGTACCCGATCCCCGCGATCACCACGGTGCTCGTGATGGTTCTCGTGGGCATCTTCTTCGTGTCGGGCGCCGATGCCGCCTCGCTGGTGATGGGCACCCTGTCGCAGCGCGGCTCGATCCACCCCTCGACGTGGACGGTCGTCTTCTGGGGCGGCCTGACCGGCGCGGTGGCGGCGATCATGCTGCTCATCGCGGACCCGGGCGACCCGGTGGCCCTCCAGGGCCTTCAGGCACTGACCATCGTGGCTTCGTTGCCCTTCCTGCTGGTGATGGTGCTGCTGTGCGTGTCGCTGTACCGCGACCTGCGCAGCGACCCGATCATCCTGCGCGAGGATCTGGGACAGACCCTGGTGGAGGACGCTGTCCTGGCCGGCGTCGAGCAGCACGGCGAGGACTTCGCCCTCGTGTTCGAGGAGACGCCTCCCGCCGAGGACGACACCACCACTGAGGACGACACCACCACCGAGGACGCGACGAAGGCCTGAGCGCCCCGCCCCCGCCGGCCTCACTCGAGGTACCAGGCGGGGGCGGCCCGCGCTCGCTGGTCGGACATCCACCGGCCGATCGACCAGCGCGGACCCACCGCACGCGCGGTGACCGTGGCGACGTCGGCGTCCATGCGGCACTGCCGCAACCGGGCGCCGTTCTCGGCGGCCGCTTCACGGGCGACGCCACAGGGATCCTCCCCCTCCACGCTGGCGCGCGTCGCCGCCAGCGCCGCGAGGTCGGCGGCCGCCGCGGCCCGTTGCCGCAGCGAGACCGCCAGCACCACCTGGAGGCAGGTGAACGCCACCAAGCCCAGCAGCGCGACGACGGCGACGGCCTGCACCGTGGCGGAGCCGCGGTCCGGCCTCACTCGACGACCGCCACGGACCGGCCCTCCAGGTCGAGGTGGACCCGCGGCACCAGCGGCAGTCGCGCACGGTGCCTCACGGTGACCCGCGCCCTCCCGCCGTCGAGCGCGACCCGCACCCGCGAGCCGGGCACGGCTTGCTCGACGGTCTGGCGGGCCTCGTCCAGCGGCTGGCCGCGGGCGATGAGGCGCGCCGCCTCACGGGAGGCGTCGGCCACTCTCATCTGGGTGACGCCCAGCGAGACCAGCCAGACGAGGACGAAGGCGACCAGCAGGACGAAGGGCAGCACCACCACGGTCTCGGCCGTGACCATCCCGCGCTCGCCTCGCCTCACCACGGCCACCGGAGGAGGTCGGGAAGCGTGGAGGTGAGCCCCCGGGACAGGCCCTCGGCGACGAACTCGTGGGCCCAGCGGACCACGACGGTCTCGGGGCCCCCGAGGATGACAGCCGCGATGCC
>JBEVDF010000318.1:0-10889 GCA_040514145.1 Aeromicrobium sp. | reverse complement strand
CTCGTCGACGTACGTCACCAAGACGGCCACGACCTCGAAGACCACGATGACGAAGACGGTCGACCTCAAGGTGCCGATGTCGTCGCAGATGATCCACACCGGCCACTACCCGCAGTACGGCAACGGTGGCGAGGCCTGGTGCTCGCCCACCTCGACCTCGATGGTGCTGCGCTACTGGGGCCTGGGCCCCAAGGCCGCCCACTACGCGTGGGCCTCCGGCCCCGACGGCTGGGTCGACCACGCCGCGCGCTACAGCTACGACTCGGCCTACAAGGGCACCGGCACGTGGCCGTTCAACACCGCGTACGCGTCGATGTACAGCACTGACGCGGTGGTCCACCGGCTCGTGAACCTGCGCGAGATCGAGGCGTTCATCGCGCAGGGCGTGCCCGTGGTCGCCTCGGTCGCGTTCGGTCGCGGCCAGCTCAGCGGCTCGCCGATCAGCGCGACGCCCGGGCACCTCATGGTGGTGCGCGGCTTCGAGAAGGACGGCGACGTCATCGTGAACGATCCCGCCGCCCGCGCGAACGCCCAGGTCCGCCGGGTCTACGACCGTGCGCAGTTCGAGCGCGCGTGGCTGAAGGGCAGCGGCGGCGTCACCTACGTCATCGCGCCGCGCAACAAGCGGCTCGCCTTCTGATCCGCACGTCTCTCGATCCGCACTAGGGTTCAGGCGTGAGCGTTCCCCGGGTCGGCATCGGTACCGACGTCCACCAGCTCGTCGACGGCCGACCGCTGTGGGTCGCGGGCCTGCACTGGCCCGACGCGCCGCGCGGCCTCGAGGGCCACTCCGACGGTGACTGTGTCGCGCACGCCATGGTCGACGCCGTGCTGACGGCGGCCGGCCTGGGTGACATCGGCAGCCGCTTCGGCACCGCCGATCCCCGCTACGCCGGCGCCTCGGGCCTGGAGTTCCTGCGCGGCACCGCCGAGCTCGTGCAGGAGGCCGGCCTCACGGTCGGCAACGTCAGCGTGCAGCTGATCGGCAACGAGCCGCGCCTCGCGGGCCGCCGCGACGAGGCGACGCAGGTCCTCTCCGAGGCGATCGGCGCCCCCGTGTCGCTCTCGGGCACCACCACCGACGGCCTGGGCCTCACCGGCCGCGGCGAGGGCATCGCCGCGATCGCGGTGGCCCTGGTCCACTAGGCGGGCAGGTCGGCCACGGCGCGATCGTCCGAGGCGTAGTACTCGGCGAGGATCTTCTGCGCCACGCGGGAGCCGCTCTCCTCGAGCCGCCGCTTCCCGCCGGGCAGGCGCCCCAGCACGCGGTGGCGCACCGAGTTGACCACCCACAGCATCGGGTGCGCCCACGGCGGCCGCCACGGCAGTCCGAGCTCGCGCATGCTGTCGCGGCCCAGGAACAGGCTCAGCATGCTCAGGTTCCGCTCGGTCTTCCAGCGCCCGTGCGGCAGCCGGCCGAGCACGGCGATGATGTCCTGCGACAGGTGCGCGCCGGCCTCGGTGATGCCGTCCTGCGCCAGCACGACGTGGTAGTTCATCTGCTGGCGCTCGCGTTCGGAGTCCACCAGCCACTGCTCGTCGACGCCCATCAGCCAGCCCACGTACTTCCACAGGTGCATCACGGCGCGTGAGTCACGCTGGCTCACCGGGACGCCGAGCGCCTTCACCCCGATCAGCACCGTGCCGTCGAAGAGGCCGAGCGTGCCCGCCTGGTCGGCCTGGTTGACGGGCAGGCCCCACCGCTCCACGTCCCACCGCGGCTCGAACGCGTGGTTCACCAGGGCGTGCATCGCCCGCACGTGCGCGGTGGCGCGCCAGCCGTCGCCGTGCACGGCCAGGCCGCCCGCCGTCGTCACCGCCACTGCCCAGGACTGCGTCTCGGCCAGTCGCCGCTGCGTGCTCGCGCCGGCCAGCGCGCCGGTCGCCACCAGCAGGTCGGCCGGGCCGCCGAACCGGTAGCCGCCGATCAGCGAGAGCTGCAACAGCACGTCGGCCGCGTTCCGCCCGAACCGCCGGAAGACGCGCGCGCCCTCGTCGACCAGCTCACGGTCGAGCCAGGGCGGGTCCTGCCGCAGGGTCCCGATGAACTCCGCGAGGGCCGACGGCGCCTCGGCATCGATGCCGTGCTCCAGTGCCGAGCGGAACTGCGCCATCGACACACGCTCCGGGTCGCCGGCCGGCCGGCGCATCGCCGCGGCCAGCCGCGCTCCCAGCTCGTCGCGCTCGGTGAACCCGCGACCGATGCGCGCCATCAGGAGCTCGTCGACCTCGCGCACCCCGGCGAGCACCTTCAGCACCCGTCCCAGCCTCACGTTGCGCTGTCCCCCGGCGCGGAATCGGGCGGGCGGACTCTGGACCGTCGTCATGGCGCCACCGTGACACGAGTGTTTACTCGCATACAATTCGCAACATGGCCCTGAGGAAGCTCCCCCGTCAGCAGCGCTCGCGCGACATGGTCGACCGGATCGTGGCCGCGGCTCGCGACGTGCTGGTGGCCGACGGCTACGACCGGCTCACCACGAACCGCGTGGCCGACCGTGCCGGGGTGAGCCCCGGCTCGCTCTACCAGTACTTCCCCGACAAGGCGTCGATCGTCGAGGAGGTCACCGCGCGGTACGTCGACCGCCTGACCGAGGACGTGGTCGCCTCGCTGGTCGACCACGTCCACGAGGACCCCGAGGCGATGGCCCGCGCGACGGCCGAGGCGCTGTTGTCGGCCCTCGAGCGCGATCCCACCCTGCTGCGCGTGGTGTGGCAGGAGCTGCCCGTGTCGCGCCACCTCGACGACCGGCTCGGCCTGGAGCGCCGGGTCCGCGACGTGCTGCGCGCCTACCTCGGCGGGCGGCAGCCCCCGGGCTCGCGGCGCCGTGACCCGGCGCGCTCCTCGTGGCTGATCGTGCTGGCGGTGGAGTCGCTGGCCGTCCGCTTCGTGCTGGACGACGATGCCCCGCTGGATCGCGAGGAGCTCGTGGAGGATCTCGTCGCGCTCGGCCTGGCCTGGTGGTGAGCCCGGCCCCCACGCAAAAAAGACGAGCGCCCGGCCGAAGCCGGGCGCTCGTCAGGTTCGAGCAGCGTCAGGAGGCGAGGACCTCGTCGAGACGGATCTCGGCCTTGTCCTCGTTCGTGTTCTCAGCGAGCGCGAGCTCGGAGACGAGGATCTGGCGCGCCTTGGCCAGCATCCGCTTCTCGCCGGCCGAGAGGCCACGCTCGTGATCGCGGCGCCAGAGGTCACGGACGACCTCGGCCACCTTCAGGACGTCGCCGGAGTGGAGCTTCTCCAGGTTCGCCTTGTAACGCCGGGACCAGTTCGTGGGCTCTTCGACGTGCTCGGCACGCAGCACGCTGAAGACCCGCTCGAGTCCCGCTTCATCAACCACATCGCGGACGCCCACGAGGTCGACGTTGTCGGACGGGACACGGACGACCAAATCGTTCTGAGCGATGATCCGGAGGACGAGGTACGTGCGGTCCTCACCCTTGATGTTCCGGATCTCGATGTCTTCGATCACCGCCGCACCATGGTTGGGGTACACGACGGTTTCGCCGACAGAGAAAGCCATGGAGAAAGCACCTTTCCTAGGTGACCAGAATAACATGGCGGAACGAGTACCCTGCCTGCCTTCATCTCCGGGGGCCCCGGATACCATGCCTGCGTGAGCACACGTCGCACCCTTGCCGCCATCGCCCTGGCCGTCGCCGCCCCGTTCGCGCTCTCCGCCTGCGGCACCAGCTTCGGCGCCCAGACGAACCAGCAGTACCAAGCCGCCGTCGGCTCGAACCTGCGCACGGGCCCGATCGGCATCTACAACGGACTGTTCGTCGACAACGGCGACGGCACCGCCACCTTCTCCGGCGCGTTGCTGTCCTCCGAGAGCCAGACCATCGAGTCGGTCACCGTCGACGGTGCCGCCAAGAAGCTCGCGCGACCGATCACGCTGAAGCCGAACACGCTGCTCACGCTCGGCCCGGCGGGCGAGATCGTCGTCAGGAGCGCCGACATCGCCGCGGGCGACTACGTGACCATCAGCTTCGCGGCCACCCCCGGTGGCGACGTCGCCATCGAGGTCCCGGTCGTCCCCCGCACCGAGATGTACGCCAACGTGGCCAAGCGGCCCACGAGCGGCGGCGCCACGGCCACGCAGGAGCAGGAGTCGGACCCGGCCACCCCGGAGTCCGAGGACGGCGACGAGGACACCTCCCCGCCCTCGGCCTGATCCCTCACCCCGAGCACGACGAACGGCCCCGGCGATCGCCGGGGCCGTTCGCATGTCCTGGGTCAGGCGACGGGCATCTCGCCCGTGACGAGGTAGACCACGCGGCGGGCCATGCTCACGGCGTGGTCGCCGATGCGCTCGTAATAGCGCCCCAGCAGGGCGAGGTCGATCGCGGTGTCGACGCCGTGCTCCCACGTGCCCTCGAGCAGGACCCGGAAGAGCTCCTGGCGCAGGCGGTCCATCTCGTCGTCCTCGATCTCCAGCTCGGCCGCGGCGCCGAGGTCGCGGTCGGAGACGATCCGCGCCGCCGACCCGATCATCGAGTCGGCCACGCGCGCCATGTCGCGGATGAGGGGCTGCACCGGCAGCGGCACGGCCGCCTCCGGGGCGCGCCGACGGGCGATCTTGGAGACGTGGACGGCCAGCGCGCTCATGCGCTGCAGGTCGGCCACCATCCTCAGGGTCGAGACGAGCTGGCGCAGGTCGCTGGCCACGGGCTGCTGGGTCGCCAACAGCACCAGGGCCCGCTCCTCGACCTCGTCGATCGCCTCCTCGATGCCGCGGTCCGCGCCGATGACCGCCTCGGCGGTGGCGATGTCGGTGTCGAGCAGCGCGGTCGTGGCGGCGGCCACCGCGGTTCGCACCCGGTCGGTGATGAGGACGAGTTCGTCGACGATGACGTCGAGCTGCTCGTAGTACTGGTCGCGCATGGCTCGAGGCTAGGCGCGCCGCATGAATGCGAGGCGACCTGCGGTGAACGGGGAGTGAACGGCAGCGGAAACCGTGCCGCACCGGCCCGCCACGATGCGAGCCGGTGCCCGTCAGCGGCCTACGATCGGTCCCGTGGAGGTCTCCCAGATCCTGGCCGGCGCTGCCGGCATCGTGCTCGGCGCCGTCATCATGTACGTGTGGCGGTTCTCCGAGCGATCCCAGGAGGTCGTCCCGCCCGCTCCCGCGCCCGCCGTGCCGCCGGACATCGCGACCGTGCTGTCGGTGCTGCGGTCGTCGGCCGTCGTGCTCGACCAGGAGGAGCGCGTGCTGCGCGCCTCCGCGCCGGCGATCGCGCTGGGCCTGGTCACCGACGACGACCGCCTGCGCAGTGGCGAGCTGCTCGACCTGGTCCGACAGGTCCGCCGCGACGGCGAGGTCCGTGAGGGCGAGTTCGAGATCCGGATTCGCCGCCGGCCCCCCGTGTACGTCCGCGCGCGCGTCGCTCCCCTCTCGCACGGCCTGATGCTGGCGCTGGTCGAGGACCGCACCACCGAGCAGCGCGTCGAGGCCCTGCGCCGCGACTTCGTCGCCAACGTCAGCCACGAGCTGAAGACCCCGATCGGGGCGATCAGCCTGCTGGCCGAGGCGGTGGGCGAGGCCCGTGACGACCCTGAGGCGGTCGACCGGTTCGCGACCCGCATGCAGAGCGAGGGAGAGCGCCTCACGCGCCTCGTGCAGCAGATCATCGACCTGTCGCGCCTGCAGTCCAACCTGACCAACGACGACACGCTGATCAAGGTGAGCGAGCTCGTCGCGGAGGCGGTCGAGCACTCGCTGACCGACGCCGAGGCCAAGTCGATCACGATCTCCCAGGACGTCCAGCCCGACCTCTACGTGCTCGGCGACCGCGCGCAGCTGCACGCGGCCGTCAGCAACCTGGTCGAGAACGCCGTGACGTACAGCCCCGATGCCTCGGTCGTCGCGGTCGCCGCCACCGGCGACGGTGAGGACGTCCGCATCACCGTGTCCGACCACGGCGTGGGCATCGCGCCGGAGGAGCAGGACCGGATCTTCGAGCGGTTCTACCGGGTCGACCCCGCGCGCGCCCGCACCACCGGGGGCACCGGGCTGGGCCTGTCGATCGTCAAGCATGTCGCCGCCGGCAATGGCGGCTCCGTCGAGGTCTGGAGTGAACCAGGCCTCGGTTCGTCCTTCACGCTGGTGCTGCCGGCGCGGGACGTCGATGAAGGAGAGTTCGAGTGACCAAGGTCCTGATCGTCGAGGACGAGGCCAGCTACAGCGAGGCCCTGTCGTACGTCCTGCGCAAGGAGGGCTACGACGTGGCGGTCGCCGAGACCGGCCCGGACGCGCTGACCGCGTTCGAGCGCGGCGGCGCGGACATCGTCCTGCTGGACCTCATGCTGCCGGGGCTGTCGGGCACGGAGGTGTGCCGCACGATCCGCCAGACGTCCTCGGTGCCGATCATCATGGTCAGCGCGAAGGACACCGAGGTCGACAAGGTCGTCGGGCTCGAGCTGGGGGCCGACGACTACGTCACCAAGCCCTACTCCCCGCGCGAGCTCGTGGCCCGGATCCGCGCGGTGCTGCGGCGCGGCGCGCCCGAGGAGGTCGACGACGACGCGGTGATCGAGGTCGGCGCTGTGCGGATGGACGTCGACCGCCACCTCGTCACGGTCGACGGCGGCGAGGTGAAGCTGCCGCTGAAGGAGTTCGAGCTGCTGGAGTTCTTCCTGCGCAACAGCGGCCGCGTCCTGACCCGCGGCCAGCTGATCGACCGGGTCTGGGGCGCGGACTACGTCGGCGACACCAAGACCCTCGACGTCCACGTCAAGCGCCTGCGCGCCAAGATCGAGGACGACCCGGCCCAGCCCACGATCCTCACGACCGTGCGCGGGCTGGGCTACAAGTACGCCTAGACGTCAGCGGCCCTGGTTGGCCACGGCGGCGATGGCGGCCGCGGCGGCGTCGGGGTCGAGGTACTGGCCACCGCGCTCGGTGGGCTTGAGGTCGTCGTCGAGCTCGTAGACCAGCGGGATGCCGGTGGGGATGTTCAGGCCCACGACCTCGTCCTCGCCGAGACCGTCGAGGTGCTTGACCAGCGCCCGCAGCGAGTTGCCGTGGGCGGTCACGAGCACGGTCTTGCCGGCGTGCAGGTCGGGCACGATCTGGTCGTACCAGTAGGGCAGCATGCGCACCAGCACGTCGGCCAGGCACTCGGTGCGCGGCAGCAGCTCGCTGGGCAGGTCGGCGTAGCGGGGGTCGCCCGCCTGGCTGAACTCCGAGTCGTCGGGCAGGGCCGGCGGCGGCGTGGAGTACGAGCGGCGCCACGTCATGAACTGCTCCTCGCCGAACTCGGCGAGGGTGGCCTTCTTGTCCTTGCCCTGCAGGGCGCCGTAGTGGCGCTCATTGAGGCGCCAGCTGCGCTTCACGGGGATCCAGTGGCGATCGATGCCGTTCAGCGTGATCTCGGCGGTGCGGATCGCGCGCCGCAGCAGCGAGGTGTGCGACACGTCGGGCAGCAGGCCCGCCTCACGCAGCAGCTCGGGAGCGCGCTGCGCCTCCTGGAGCCCCTGCTCGTTGAGGTCGACGTCGACCCATCCGGTGAACAGGTTGAGGGCGTTCCACTCGCTGTGACCATGACGCAGCAGGACCAAGGTGCTCATGGCGACAGCCTAGTGCGATGCCCGGGGGCCCGGCTCAGGACTGCGCGCTGATGGACTGCAGGGCTCGGAGGTAGTCGTCCTGGGAGTGCACGCCCGCCAGCGTGTACCGCGCGTCGACCACGACGAACGGCGCGGAGTCGGCGCCGATCGCGGCGGCGGTGGTCCGCTGCTCCTCGACCTCGGCCAGCAGCTCGTCGCTGGCCAGCAGGGCCTCGGAGGTCTCCAGGTCGAGCCCGACGAGGGCGGCGCGGCTGGCCAGCACGAAGCCGTCGGCGATGTCGGTGCCCTCGAGGAAGTGGGCGCGCCACAGCTGGTGCAGCAGCTCGCGCTGGACGTCGGGTCCGGACTCCTCGGCCCACGTCAGCAGCCGCCACGCGTCGGTGGGGTCGGCCGGCACGACCTCGTCGACATTGAGGTCGATCCCGCTGATCCGGGCCGCGGCGGCCACGTCGTCGGCCGGGGCCGAGGCGTCGAAGGCGGCAGCGCGGTAGGCGATCTCGATCGGCTCGCCGGTCAGGATCGTGAACAGTGCCGCGGCGCGCTCGAAGCGCACGGCTCCCACATAGGACCAGGCGTCGGTGACGTCGGCGAAGACGATGGCTTTCATGGATTCAGTCCTGGGGACGCAGGTGGCGGAAGGCGTCGAGGTTGCGCGTGGACTCGCCGCGCGACTCGCGCCAGCGCCACTCCTTGCGGATGCTCGACGCGAAGCCGAGCTCGAGGATCGTGTTGAACGACTCGTCGGCGTAGGACAGCACCGAGCCCAGCAGGCGATCGAGCTCCTCGCCGGTGACCGCCTCCAGCGGCAGCCGGCCGTCGAGGTAGATGTCGCCGGCCGAGTCGATCGCGAAGGCGACGCCGAAGAGCTTGAGGTTGCGCTCCAGCATCCAGCGGTAGACGGCCTCGTGGTTCTCGTCGGGGTTGCGCGCCACGAAGGCGTGCACGCCGAGGGCGTGCTTGCCGACCTCGAGCCGGCACGTGGTCTTGAGCTTGCGCTCACCGGGCAGCTCGACCTCGAACACGTCCTGCCCGTGGCGCACGTACTCCAGGCCCTGCTCGTCGAGCGCGCTGACGATCACGTCGCGAACGTCGGTCATCCTGCCTCCTCCCGCGCCGCCTCGCAATCGCGCAGGGCGGCGGCATAGACGTCGAGGGTGCGCTCGGCGGTGACGTCCCAGCCGAACGACTCCGCATGGCGCACGGCCTTGGCGCCGGCGTCGGACCGGAACGCCCGATCGGCCAGGTAGGGCCGCAGCGCCGCCGCGTAGGCGGCCGGGTCGTGCCCGGGGACGAGGGTGCCGGTGACGCCGTCGGCGACGGCCGTGGTGAGGCCGCCGACCGCGGCCGCGACCACCGGGGTGCCGCAGGCCTGGGCCTCGATCGCGACGAGGCCGAACGACTCGCTGTGCGACGGGACGCAGACCACGGCGGCCCGCGAGTACCAGGTGGCCAGCTCGGCCTGGGTGACCGTGGGTACGAACTCCACTCGGTCGGCGATGCCCAGCTCGTGGGCGAGGTCGGTGAGCTCGGTGGGGCGGTCCAGCCCGCTGCCGGACGGCCCGCCGATGATCGCGACCCGGTGCGGCACGTCGAGCAGCGCCGAGGCGCGCAGCACGACATCGGGCGCCTTGAGCGGCTGGATCCGGCCGGCGAACACGATCAACGGCGGCTCGTCGTCGGGTTCGGAGGGGCTGAAGACATCGAGGTCGACGCCGGGGTGGACGACCTCCACCGCGAACGGATCGGCCTCGTACAGGTCGATCAGCTCGCGCCGCTCCTCCGCGGTGTTGGCGATCAGCCGGTCGGCGAACCGGACGATCTCCTCCTCACCGGCGACGCGGCCCACGGGCTCGGGGCGGTCGCCCGCCGCGAGCGACGCGTTCTTGACCTTGGCCATCGTGTGCATCGAGTGCACGAGCGGGACCCCCCAGCGCTCGCGCAGGACCGTGCCGACCTGGCCCGAGAGCCAGTAGTGCGAGTGGACGAGGTCGAAGTAGCCGGGCTCGTGCCAGGCCTCGACGCGCAGGACGTCGCGGACGAAGGAGCACAGCTGGCTGGGCAGGTCGCCCTTCGTCAGTCCCTCGAACGGGCCGGCGGCGACATGGTGCACGCGGATGCCCTCGGCGGCCTCGACGACCGGCGGCAGGTGGCGCGACGTGGCGCGGGTGAAGACCTCGACCTCGATGCCGCGGGCGGCCAGGCGCCGCGAGAGCTCGAGGACGTAGACGTTCATGCCGCCCGCGTCACCGGTGCCCGGTTGGTCGAGGGGGGAGGTGTGAGCCGACAGCATCGCGACACGACGGATCCCTCGAGCAGCCATGGAGACCATTCTGGCACGCTGTCCCCATGCCCACAGCCGTCGTCACCGGAGCCAGCAGCGGGATCGGCGAGGCCACGGCCCGCGCCCTGTCGGCCGCCGGGTACACCGTCCTGGCCGCCGCCCGCCGGCGCGACCGCATCGAGCGCCTCGCCGAGGAGATCGACGCCATCGCGCTGCCGTGCGACATCACGAACCCCGACGATGTGGCCCGACTGGCCGAGGCCGTGGGCGACCGGCTCGACCTGCTGGTCAACAACGCCGGTGGCGCCAAGGGCCTCGAGGACGTCACCGACGCCGATCTGGACGACTGGCGCTGGATGTACGAGACGAACGTCCTGGGCACCGTCGCGGTGACGAAGGCGCTGACGCCGGCCCTGATCAACTCCGGTGCCGGCACGATCATCAACGTGGGCTCCACCGCGGGCCGCGTCACCTACGAGGGCGGGGGCGGCTACACCGCCGCGAAGCACGCCCTGGCCGCGGTGACCGAGACCTTGCGGCTCGAGCTCAACGGCCAGCCCGTGCGCATCACCGAGATCGCCCCGGGCATGGTCAGGACCGAGGAGTTCAGCCTCACCCGCTTCAACGGGGACAGCACGCGGGCCGACGCCGTCTACGCGGGCGTGGACGAGCCGCTGCTCGCCGAGGACATCGCCGACGCGATCACGTGGGTCGCCACGCGGCCGCGGCACGTCGACATCGACCTGATGGTCATCAAGCCGGTCGCTCAGGCCGCGCAGTGGAAGGTGCACCGCCGGCCCCAGTGATGCCGTGAGGCCGGCGGCATCACTCAGTCGGCTGCCGGAGTGTCCGCGCTCGCCGGATTCTGCGGGGTTGCCGGAGGAGTCGAGGACGTCGTCTTCTTCGCCGGGGTGGAGGCCTTGCGCGCCGCGGTCTTGCGACCCGGCGCCGCCGTGCGCTTCGCCGTGGAGGTCGCGCCCGCCTTCTTCGCCGGAGCCTTCTTCGCCGCGGTGGTCTTCGTGGCCGAGGCCTTCTTCG
>JBEVDF010000238.1:0-4488 GCA_040514145.1 Aeromicrobium sp. | reverse complement strand
CCGAGTCGCTCGATGAGCGAGCGGTAGCGCTCGATGTCGTTGTTCTGCAGGTAGTTCAGGAGGCGGCGACGCTGGCCGACCAGGAGCAGCAGGCCACGACGGCTGTGGTGGTCGTGCTTGTGCTCCTTCAGGTGCTCGGTCAGGTGCGAGATGCGGCCCGTGAGCAGTGCGATCTGGACCTCGGGGGATCCGGTGTCGCCGTCGGTGGTGGCGTACTGCGCGATGATTTCCGACTTCGACAGGGCTGCCACCGTGGGGGCAGCGGTCTTCTTCGACACGTTTTTCTCCTTGGAGTGTCCGTTGCACGGCGCGCCCGGGCCTGTTCACCGGGGCACTCTCGTTCCGTGGCCGTTCTACGGCAACTCTCAGGTTACCAGCGCCGTCGCGGACGGTCCTAATCGCCACGCAAGGTCAGGCGAGCAGTGCGGAGCGGGCCTGGGCCACGTCGCGATGCATCTGCTCGACCAGCGCGTCGAGCGAGTCGTAGGCGACCATCTCGCGCAGCCGCGCGACGAACTCCACGCGCACCCGCTCGCCGTAGAGCTCGAGGTCGTCGCGATCGAGCACGTAGGTCTCGACGCGGCGGCCCACCACACCGTCGAAGGTGGGATTCGTCCCCACCGAGGTCGCTCCCGGCAGCCGCGTGCCGTCGGGCAGCAGCAGGCGGGTGGCGTACACGCCGTCGGGCGGCACGGCGTAGGTGTCGTCCACCGGCACGTTCGCCGTGGGGAACCCGAGCTCGCGGCCGCGGCGGTCGCCCTCGACGACCACGCCCTCGACCTCGTGCGGCCGGCCCAGCAGCTCGGCGGCGCGCTCGACGTCGCCCGCGGCCACCGCCGCACGCACGCGGGTGGACGAGAAGGCCTCGTCGTCGCCGGCGAGCGCGGCCTCCTGCGCGGTGAAGCCGTGGTCGGCACCCGAGGCCGCCAGGGTCTCGATCGATCCCGAGGCGCGGCTGCCGTAGCGGAAGCCCTCCCCCACCACGACGATGCGCGCGTGGCACTGGTCGAGCACGACGGCCTGCACGAACTCGGCGGGCGACCACGAGGCCATCTCGCGCGTGAAGTCCAGGACGCGCACGTGGTCGGCGCCGTGCTGGTGCAGCAGCTCGATGCGTCGCTCGAGCGTGGTCAGCCGGGCGGGCGCGCGGTCGGGCGCGAAGATCGCGACGGGATGCGGGTCGAACGTGATGACCACGGTGGCGATGTCGCCGGCGGCGGCGCGGGTGGCGGCCAGCAGGGACTGGTGGCCACGGTGGACCCCGTCGAAGTTGCCGATCGTCACGGCCGTCGGCTCGGACACCGAGGTGTCGGGAGCACCGTCAACCGCCTTCCAGATCGCCACGGCGACACTGTGCCACATGCGCCCCGCGCCCTTTCAGGCAGCGAGCCTCATCGCGGCGATCGAGTCGTCGGTGCAGGTGTCCCAGAAGCCGCCGACGACGTCCTGGATCTGGCTGAACGACGACGCCGCGAACAACACCTCCTGGTAGTGCGTGATGTCATAGTCCGTCGTGCCCATGTCGGTGAGGTCGAGCGGGCGGATCACCATGTGGCGGAACTCCTCGATCTCCCCCGGACTCGACAGGATCCCGGCGCCGTAGGCCTTCAGCCCGTCGGACTCGTGCACGACGCCGAACTCCAGCGTGAACCAGAAGACCTTGCTGACGAACTCCAGCGCCTCGTCGGACTCGACCCGCCGGGCCGCCGCCCCCGCCGCCTCGTAGAGGTCCGTGAAGCGGCGGTCGGCGAGCGTGTTCCCGTGGCCGACGACCTCGTGCAGCACGTCGGGCTCCGGCGTGTAGAGCGGCACGGAGTGGTGGCGCACGTACTGCGTCGCCCAGAACTTCTTGTCCGCCAGGGCGCCGTAGAAGTCGCGCAGGGGCACCAGGCCCGCCGCCGGCTGGTAGGCGAAGCCCGTCAGGGGTGCGAGCGCTTCCGACAGCTCGTGCAGCTGGGGCACGTGGTCCTCGGGCAGGCCGAACGCCTCCTTGCCGTCGAGGTACTCCTGACAGGCGTACACCCGGTGCTTCTCGTGCAGGTCCGCGCAGACGACGCGCCAGACCTCGTGCTCGGCGTCGGTGTAGTCGATGAGCGGCGCCGGGTCGCCCGGCCGCCACTGTGCCGCCGCCGTGGCGATCCGGTCGCGCCGCTCGCGGTATTCCGGGTCCTCCAGCCCGGGATGCCCCTCCCCCAGCTGGACCGAGACGCTGCCGTCGCCCTTGGTGACGATCGGCGCGAAGTACTGGCCTTCCTCGAACATCTCTCTCCTCCCCGTGGCCGTCAGGCCACGACTCCGTCGACCGCGCCCAGGGGCAGCAGCCGTCCGTCGTGCGTGCGGGCCGCGGCCGCGATGGTGACCCGGTCGCCGTCCTGCAGGAACGACCGCTCGCTCCCGTCCTCCAGCTTCACCGGCTCGGTGCCGTTCCACGTCAGCTCCAGCAGGGAGCCCACCTGGTCGCGCTCGGGGCCACTGACCGTGCCCGACGCGAACAGGTCGCCGGGTCGCAGCGAGGCTCCGTTGACCGTCAGGTGCGCCAGCATCTGGGCCGGCGTCCACGCCATCGTCGCGAACGGCGGTCGCGAGACGACCGTGCCGTTGATCGAGACCGTCAGCTCGAGGTCGAGTCCGTGGCCCGCGGGACGCAGGTACTCCTGCAGCTCTGAGTGCGGCGGCGGCGGGTCGACGCGGGCGTCGGTCAGCGCGGCCCAGGGGACGATCCACGGCGACACCGAGGTCGCGAACGACTTGCCCAGGAACGGGCCGAGCGGCACGTACTCCCAGGCCTGGATGTCGCGGGCCGACCAGTCGTTCACGATGCACACACCGAAGACGTGGTCCTCGAACGCTCCGATGCCGACCGGCTCGCCCAGTTCCGACCCGGCGCCGACGACGAACCCGATCTCGGCCTCGATGTCCAGCTTCGCGCTGGGCCCGAAGGTGATCGATCCGTCGGCCGACCGCGCCTGGCCCGACGGGCGTCGCACCGGAGTCCCCGAGACCACGACGGTCCCGGCACGCCCGTGGTACCCGATCGGGAGGTGGTCCCAGTTGGGCGTGAGCGGCTCGCCGTCCGGCCGGAAGATGCGACCGACGTTCGTGGCGTGGTGGCGCGAGGCATAGAAGTCGACGTAGTCGGCGACGGTGAACGGCAGCCGCAGCCGGACGTTCTCGGCGGGGCGGGTCGTGGGCGAGCGAGCGACGTGCTCGAGCAGCGCCGCGCGCACGAGCGCCCACACCTCGGGGCCGGCGGCGAGCAGAGCGTCGAGCGTGCCCGCGGCGAACAGGTGCGCGTGGTCCGGCAGCAGCTGGGGAGCCAGGGCGGTCACGTCGAGCACTCGCGTGCCCACCCCGACGCCGACGTGCGGACCGTCGAGGTCGGGAGCCGTGAAGCTGCAGTACGGGAGCGTGCCCGCGGTGAACTCCGTCATCCCAACAACCCCAGCGCGCGCAGGTCGGACAGCGGCTCGTCGATGCTGCAGGTGCCGATCGACCGGAACAGGCGACGCGACTCGCCCAGGGACTCGAGGTCGAGGTCGTCGGCTCCGGCGGTCAGGACCGGGGTCGGGTCCGCTCCCCGCGCCGCCGCGACGACGGCGGCCATGATGTTCACGAACCCGTGGGCGCCGTCGTGCGCGATCGCGGAGTGCAGGCCGGCCGTCAGCTTGAAGGGCCGGCCGTGCTCGACGCAGTGGACGATCGCCTCGGCCACCTCGTCCACCGTCGGCACGAACTCACCGCCGCACCGCAGCTTCAGCAGCGCACCCGGCGGCACGCGGAAGCCCGCGCCCCACGGCATCTCCACCGCGATCGAGGGCACAGGCAGGTCGGGCAACAGGGAGATCGGCCCCCGCACCTCGGCGGCGACGGGCTCGACCTGCGAGCCCATCAGGTTCCGAAGCGCCGGCGCCAGCTCCTCGATGGTGCCCACCAGCGACACGCGCACGGGCCGCACCGCGGCGTCGAGCAGTGCCGGCAGTCGCGCCACGTCGCACACGAGCGGCCCGACGTAAGCGCCGTCAGCGGTGGCCTCCCGCGCGAGATGGTCCTTCACCGCGACGTCCACGGGTGCGTTCCCCGGCGGGAAGATCGCCGCGTCGTCGAAGAGCGCCTCGAAGGCGGCCGCCGTCATCCTCGCCCCCACGACAGGTGGTACACGCCGTCGTCCACGGCACGCCCGCCCTCGCCCAGCTCGAGCGGGCGGAACGTGTCGACCATGACCGCGAGCTCGTCGAAGGACTCCGCGCCGAGGCTCGCCTCGATCGCCGAGGGCTGCGGACCGTGCGAGTGGCCGCCCGGGTGCACCGAGATCGAGCCCTTCCCGATGCCCGACCCCTTGCGCGCCTCGTAGTCGCCGTCGACGTAGAACATGATCTCGTCGGAGTCGACGTTCGAGTGGTAGTACGGCACCGGGATCGCCAGCGGGTGGTAGTCGACCTTCCGGGGCACGAAGTTGCAGATGACGAAGTTGTTCCCCTCGAACACCTG
>JBEVDF010000130.1:0-3238 GCA_040514145.1 Aeromicrobium sp. | reverse complement strand
GACCGGCTCGTGGCCCAGGGACGCACACGCCAGTCCGCCGCCGCAAAGGCACCGGGCGTCACGCCCGCCGCCGCGCCGGCCCCCCAGCCCGCCGCAGCCGGATCCGCGCCCCTGGCCGCGATGCGCACCTGGTCGACCGGCTCGATCCTGCTCGGTCTCGGCGCCGTGTGCCTCATCGTCGCGGGCATCATCTTCGCCACGGTGGCCTGGGGATCGCTGGGGATCCTGGGCCGCGCCCTGATCCTGCTGGCGGTCACCGCGCTCGTCGGCCTCGCCGCCGCTTGGGCCACCCGGCGCGGGCTCGGCGGCACGGCCGAGGCGCTCTGGACCGTGTTCCTCGGGTTCATCACGGTCGACCTGCTCGCGGCCGTCGCCGAGGGACTCTTCGGGCTCGGCTGGTCGGACTTCGCGCTCGTCTCGGTGGTCTGGACCGCCGTGCTCGTCGGTGCGGGCGTCGTGATCGTCCGGTGGGCCGAGCCCCTGCTGGGCCGTCACCTCGTGAGCCCGCAGCTGGTCGCGGGCTTCACGCCGTACGTCAGTGCCCCAGCGGTCATGGTCAAGCTGGGCGAACTGGGGGAGGGCGACGACCACTGGTTCTGGGCGGCCGCCGCGGCTCTGGTGCTGCCCCTGGCCGTCGCCGCGGTGGGTCACCGCACGCGCCTGCGGTGGGTGCTGTGGCCCAGCGCGATGCTCTCGCTCCTCTTCGTGGTCCTGCTCGTGGCCCTCGCGATCGACGCGGCGCTGGCCGGATCTCCGGTCCTGGGACCGACCGAGGCACTCCCGGCGCTCGTGCTCGCCGCCGTCGCCGCCGGGGGAGCCGTCGTCCTTCGCCCCCTGCGCGTCTGGCTCACGGCCTTCGCGGTGTCCGCGCTGCTGTTCCTGGTGGGGGTCGCGGTCCAGGGCGGGGCCTGGAGCGCCGACGTCTCCACCTCCGCCGCGGGCCTGGCCGCCGTCGCGGTGCTGGCGGCCCTGCTCGCGTGGTTCGCCGTCCGTGAGGACGACTGGGCCCTGGGTGCCCGGTGGGCCGCGGTCGCGGGGGCGACCGCCGCCCTGCTCTGGTGCGGTGCGGTGGCGTTCACCAACGCCGAGCGCGCCGAGGAGGCCGGCTGGTTGTCCTCGCCCTCCGACCTGTGGGTCCGCCCGGCCGAGATCGACATCACGGAGGGATGGTGGGTGCTGGCCGTCGCCGTGCCGGTGATCGCCGCCTGGCTCGCCACCGCGCGCTGGCCGTCGCCGACCCTGGCCCCGGCATCGTGGCGAGTGCCGATCGCCCTCGTCGCGGCCGGGGCCTCGGTCGTCACCGCCGTCGCGTCGTCCTCCCTGCCGTTCCTCGTGCACGCGTTCGTGCTCGTGCTGGTCGGTGCCGCTCTGGCCGTGGCCCTCCGGGGTGCCCGCTGGGAGTTCTCGATCGTCCCGGTCGCCTTCGTCGCGTTCGCGATGGTCGTCGTCCCCCTCGGTGGGCCCGTCACCGCCTGGGCCTGGGGCTTCGCCGCCGCGGGCGCCCTGGTGTGCGCTGTCGTGGGACTGGAGGAGCCTCCCGGACCCCGCCGGGCGATCTCGGCGGCCGCGGCGGGCCTGACGGCGTTCGCCATCGTGGCCACGGTGGCGCAGGTCGCCGACCTTGCCGACGTCGGACCCGGCGCATGGGGCCCGATCGTCGTGGGGGTCGCGGCGGGCCTGCTGCTGCTCACGCTCGCGCTCGACGAGCTGCCCTGGCACCGCATCGCCGTGGAGGTCGTGGTCGGCGCGACGCTCCTCGTCACGGTGGTCCGCGAGGGCGACGACCTCGCCCTGGTCGCCCTGCTGCTGACGATCGGCGCGGTCGCGTCGGCCGTGGTGGGGCTGCTCGACGACGACCGTACGTACCTGCGCTGGGTCGCCGTCGGACTGACCGGCGCCGCCTGGGTGGCGCGACTGGCCGCCAGCGAGGTGGAGACCGTCGAGGCCTACACGGCACCGTTCGCCGTGGCCGTCCTCGCTGCGGGCTGGTGGCGCCTGCGCACCGAGCCGTCGAGCCGCACGTGGGTCGCCCTCACGCCCGGGCTCCTGCTGACCTTCCTGCCGTCACTGCCCCAGGCGCTCGACGACCCGACGAGCACCCGAGCCCTGCTGCTCGGCCTGGTCGCCGCTGCGTTCCTGGCCGCCGGGCTCGTCCTGCGCTGGGGGGCTCCGGTCATCGCCGGATCGGCGGTCCTGCTGGTGCTCGTGCTGGCGAACGTCGGCCCGACGGCGCTGGGCCTGCAGCGTTGGATCCTCATCGCGATCGCGGGACTGATCCTGCTCGTGGTGGGTACCACCTGGGAGAAGCGCGTCGCCGAGGGTCGTGCCCTGATGCTGCGCATCGCAGCGTTGAGGTGAGGGTCACCTGAGCGGAGCGCCGGAGGACATCGTTTGATAACGTTTATCTTGACATCAAGATAACTGGGACTTAGATCATCCTGAACGCCCGCGGGCGCCCCACGGGGGGCAGGATGGGAACACCAGTGAAGGAGAAGCCCATGAGCGTCGACACTTTCCAGGCCAAGGACTCCTTGGCGGTCGGGGAGAAGTCCTACGACTACTACCGGCTCGATGCGGTCCAGGGCGAGGGACTCGACGTCGCCTCCCTGCCGTTCAGCCTCAAGATCCTGCTCGAGGCGCTCCTGCGCACCGAGGACGGCGCGGACATCACCGCCGAGGACATCAAGGCGATCGCCTCCTGGGACCCCGAGGCGGACCCCAGCAAGGAGATCCAGTTCACGCCCGCCCGCGTGATCATGCAGGACTTCACCGGTGTCCCGTGCGTCGTCGACCTCGCCACGATGCGTGAGGCCATGGCCGACCTCGGCGGCGACCCCTCCAAGATCAACCCGCTCGCCCCCGCCGAGATGGTCATCGACCACTCCGTGATCGCCGACGTCTTCGGCACGCCCGAGGCGTTCGAGCGCAACGTCGAGATCGAGTACGAGCGCAACGGCGAGCGCTACAAGTTCCTGCGTTGGGGCCAGGGCGCCTTCAGCGACTTCCGCGTCGTCCCGCCGGGCACCGGCATCGTGCACCAGGTCAACATCGAGAAGCTCGCCCGCGTCGTGTTCACCCGCGACAGCGACGGCGGCGTCGTGGCCTACCCCGACTCCTGCGTCGGCACCGACTCCCACACCACGATGGTCAACGGCCTGGGCGTCGTCGGCTGGGGCGTGGGCGGCATCGAGGCCGAGGCCGCGATGCTCGGCCAGCCGATCAGCATGCTGATCCCGCG
>JBEVDF010000206.1:0-10856 GCA_040514145.1 Aeromicrobium sp. | reverse complement strand
CGCGGCGACGTCGACTACGCACCCAGCGAGGACCCGATCGAGGCGATGAGCCTGATCACCGCCGCGATCGTCACCGGCTCGGAGATCACGGTGCGCCGCGTGCCGATCGAGTTCATGGAGATCGAGCTGGCCCTGCTCGAGGAGATGGGCTTCGTCTACGACCGCTCGGCGGAGTACCTCGCCGAGAACGGCCAGACCCGGCTCGTCGACATCACGACGTACCCGTCCACGCTGCGGGCGCCGATCGACAAGATCCACCCGATGCCGTTCCCCGGCCTCAACATCGACAACCTGCCCTTCTTCGCCGTCATCGCGGCGACGGCCGAGGGCCAGACGATGCTGCACGACTGGGTCTACGAGAACCGCGCGATCTACCTGACCGAGCTGAACAAGCTCGGCGGCAAGGTCAAGCTGCTCGACCCGCACCGCGTCCTGATCGACGGCCCCACGCACTGGAGCGGTGCCGAGCTGGTGTGCCCGCCGGCGCTGCGTCCCGCGGTCGTCATCCTCATCGCGATGCTCGCGGCCAAGGGCACGTCGGTGCTGCGCAGCGTCTACGTCATCAACCGCGGCTACGAGGACCTGGCCCTGCGCCTCAACGCCCTCGGCGCCGAGATCGAGACGTTCCGCGACATCTGACGGGTTCCGCGCACCTGCCGCCGCCACCGTCACAGGTGGCCTAGGTTGGTCGCGTGAGGACACCGCCGTACCTCGAGCCCGCGCCGCCGATCGCCTTCGCGCACCGTGGTGGAGCCACCGTCGAGGAGAACCTCGGGATCGAGAACTCGCTCGCCGCGTTCACCCATGCCTACGACCTCGGCTACCGGTACATGGAGACCGACGTCCGCTGCAGCAGTGACGGCGTCGTGTACGCGTGCCACGACGCCAGGCTCGATCGGCTGCTCGGACGAGACGCGGCGATCGCCGACCTCACGTCGGCCGAGATCGACGAGGCCCTGCTGGGCGACCGCGAGCCCATCGTGCGGCTGCAGACTCTCGTGGAGGCACTGCCGGAGGCGCGCTGGAACATCGACGTGAAGGCCGACGACTCGGTGGACGCGACCACCGACCTCGTCGAGCGGCTCGGCATCCTCGACCGCATCTGCCTCGCCTCCTTCTCCCACGCCCGCCTGGTACGGATGCGGGCACGACTCCCCCACGTCGTCACCTCGGCGTCCTCGCGCGAGGTGGCCCAGATGGTGCTGACGGGCCGCGTGCCGGCGGCGCCGCTGATCCTCCAGGTACCCGTGAAGCACGGCATCGCGCCCGTGATGACGCCCCGCTTCCTGAGCCGCGCCCACCGGGCCGGGAAGTTCGTGCACGTGTGGACCGTCGACGAGCCCGACGAGATGCACCGCCTCGCCGACCTCGGCGTCGACGGGGTCATGACCGACCGCACCGACCTGCTGAAGCAGGTGCTGCAGGACCGCGACCAGTGGACGGAGCCCGCATGAGCGACGAGGTGGTCGCCACCCGGCGTGATCGGGGGCGCGTGGTGGCCTGGGGGCTGTGGGACTGGGGCTCCGCGGCGTACAACGCGGTGATCGTGACCTTCATCTTCTCGGTCTACCTCGTCGACGGCGTGGGCGACGACGTCCCCGGTCCGTTCCGCGCGGCCACGTGGCTCGGCCTGTCGAGTGCTGCCGGGGCCGTCCTGATCGCGGTGATCGCGCCTGCTCTCGGCCGCCGCTCCGACGCCGGCGGTGCGCGCAAGAAGAGCCTGTTCTGGCTCACGATGGCGGTCATCGTCATCACGGCGTCGCTGTTCTTCGTCGAGAACGACTGGCACTTCCTGTGGCTCGGCCTCGTGCTGATGGGCGCCGGGTCGATCATCTTCGAGCTCACCCAGGTCCCCTACTTCGCGATGATGCGCCAGGTCTCCACCCCCGACGACGTCGGGCGCGTCTCGGGCTTCGGCTGGGCGATGGGCTACTTCGGCGGCATCGCCCTGCTGCTGATCTGCTACTTCGGGTTCGTCACCGGCGACGGTGACACGCGCGGCCTCTTCGGCGTGCCGTCCGAGAACGGCATGAACATCCGCCTCATCGCCCTCGTCGCCGCGGTGTGGTTCCTCGTCTTCGCGATCCCGCTGTTCCTGAAGGTTCCCGAGCTTCCCGCCACCGCCAACGACGACGCCCCGAAGGTCGGCATCGTCGACTCCTACCGCGGCATCTGGAACGACGTCACCACGATGTGGCGCGAGGACCGCGACACCCTGAAGTTCCTCATCGCCAGTGCCTTCTTCCGCGACGGGCTCGCCGGGGTGTTCGCGTACGGCGCCGTCCTGGCGGTGTCGGTGTACGAGATCACGAAGGACGACGTGATCTTGTTCGGCATCGTCGCCAACGTCATCTCCGCCGCAGGCGCCCTGCTGGCCGGCCGCTACGACGACCGGATCGGTCCACGGGCCGTGATCGTGTTCTCCCTCGCCTCGATGCTCGCGTGCGGCGTCGTCCTGCTGTTCGTCGAGGGCCCGCGCATGTTCTGGATCTTCGGCCTGGGCCTGTGCCTGTTCGTCGGGCCGGCGCAGTCCGCCTCGCGCACCTACCTGACCCGGATCACGGTGCCGGGTCGCGAGGGTCAGAACTTCGGCCTCTACGCGATGACCGGACGTGCCGTGTCCTTCATGGCCCCCCTGGCCTTCGCGCTCACCATCTGGGGCGGCAACGTGCTGCTGGACACCTCGACCGACCGCTGGGGCATCCTCGGGATCATGGTGGTGCTGGCCCTCGGTCTGGCCCTGCTCCTGCGGGTCCCGGCGCACATCGAGGACCGCGCCCGGAGTCTCGCCCGCTGACGGACGAAACATCGCTCTCAGGGGAATCTCACGGATCTGGCGTACGTTGGAATGGACGGACACCACCTGAAGGGGGACCGACCATGGCAGAACGAGCCTTGCGCGGAGCGCGGCTGGGAGCCCAGAGCTTCGAAGACGAGCGCGGAGTCGAGATGGCGCCGCGTCAGCAGATCGAATACGTGTGCGCCGATGGCCACACGTTCACGGTGACGATGTCGGAAGAGGCCGAGGTTCCGGCCGAGTGGGAAGACCCGAAGACCGGCCAGATGGGACGCCGCGTCGGCGGCGCCGAGCCGGACCGCAAGGAGGAGAAGCCCGTGCGCACGCACTGGGACATGCTCCTCGAGCGGCGTTCGGAGGAAGAGCTGGAGGAGATCCTCACCGAGCGGCTGGAGATGCTGCGCGGTGGCGAGATCGGCCCGCCGCACCTGCACCGCAAGAGCAAGTCGCGGAAGAAGTCCGTCAGCGCCTGAACGGATTCATCCGCTGGAGGCCCCACACGGTAACCCGTGTGAGGGCCTCTTTCACGATGTCGAGGCTCATCTTCGACTGGCCGTGCACCCGCTCGACGAACGTGATCGGCACCTCGGCGACCTCGAGTCCGGCCAGGCGGGTCTGACGCGTCATGTCGATCTGGAAGCAGTAGCCCTGTGACTCCACGGCGTCGAGGTCGATCGCCTCGAGCGTCTCGCGCCGGAACGCCCGGAACCCGGCCGTGGCGTCCTTGACGCCCAGGTCGAGCATCAACCGGGCGTAGAGCGACGCACCGCGTGAGAGGGCCTCGCGGCGCTTGGGCCAGTTCACGACCGAACCGCCGGGCACCCAGCGCGAGCCGAGCGTGAGCGGTACGCCGGAGCGCGCCGAGTCGAGCAGCTTGCCGAGGTCCTCGGGACGGTGCGAACCGTCGGCGTCCATCTCCACCAACACGTCGTAGCCGCGCTCGAGGCCCCACGCGAAGCCCGCGCGATACGCGGCGCCCAGGCCCTCCTTGCCCTCGCGGTGCAGGACGTGCACGCGGGGGTCGGCCTCGGCCAGCTTGTCGGCGATCTCGCCGGTGCCGTCGGGCGAGTTGTCGTCGGCGACCAGGATCTCGACCTCGGGCTGCTGGTCCAGGACACGGTCGGTGATCCAGCCGACGTTGTCCGCCTCGTTGTAGGTCGGAATGATGACCAGCGTCTTCACGGCCGCTCCGTTCGTAACTTCCATTTACCGAGGGCCCATCCTGCCACGGACATGACGTAGATCACTATGGCCCATCCAGGTCCCCATCGGGTGGCGGGCGTCGTGCCGTGCGCGGCCTGGACCTCGGCGATGACGGTGGCGGGCTCCTTGGCGGGAGCCCTGCCCTCCACGCGGCCCCGCGGGTCCACGATGCCGGAGATGCCGTTCGTGGACGCCACGGTCACCCAGCGGCCCGTCTCGATGGCGCGCAGGCGCGAGATCGCCCACTGCTGCTGGGGCTGCACGCCACGCCCGAAGTCCATGAAACTGGCGTTGCTGGTCTGCACCGCCAGCACCTCGGCGCCGAGATCGACCGCGCCGTGCACCGCCCCGTCGTAGGCGATGTCCCAGCAGATGGTCAGGCCGATGGTGAGGCCGTCGAGGGTCATCGCACCCGCCTCGTCGCCGGCCACGATGTCGCGCGGGATGTCGCGGTCGAACCGCGGCACGAGCGAGCCGAGCTGGGCACGGAAGGGCACGTACTCGCCGTACGGCACGGGGTACTGCTTGAGGTACAGGTCGTCCCTCGGACCGTTCTCGTCGACCAGGACCGACGCGTTGTAGGCGGTCTCGTCGGTGGGTCCGTCGAGGATCGCACCCACGAGGATCGGTGCGCCCAGCCGACGCGACAGGGCGGTGACCTCGTCGCGGGCGTACTGGTTGGTGCGCACGTCGAGGTCGGACCCGTTCTCGGGCCAGATGACCACGTCGACCGGCTGGTCGATCCGCTCGGTCTCGGCCACGTGCAGGCGGAAGATCGCCGCGCGCGGCCACTGCAGGAAGGGCCCCGGGGTGTTGCCCTGGACGACGGCGACGGTCCTGGTCTCTCCCCCGTCGGCGATGCCGACGGGCAGCACCGCGCCGATCGCGGGGATCGCGACGGCAGCCGCGAGCAGCAGGATGCGCCGCTCGGTGAGGGCCACCACGAGCAGACCGGCCAGGAGCACCATCAGCCACGACGTGGCGGGTAGTGCCACCAGCCGCACCCAGCCCTCGAGCGGCGTGTCGATGGCGGTGTGCGCCATCCGCCCCCAGGGGAAGCCGCTCAGCGGGAAGGCGCCACGGACCTGCTCACCAGCGGTCCAGACCGCCGCCGCCCACACCGGCCACCACGGCGCCCAGACGGCCGTGCGCAGCGCCCAGGTGATCAGGGCGAGGAACAGCGCCTCGATCCCGACGAGGGCGACCCACGCCCACGGATCGACGGCGTTCATCCACCAGATCAACGGCCCCATGAATGCCAGGCCGAACACGAAGCCGACCGTGAGCACGCGGCGCACCGAGGCGTCGCGCAGGGAGCGCACGACGTACAGGAACCCGGCGACGGTGACCACCATCAGGCCCGGGATCGCGAGCGGCTCGAACGCCGCGGCGGACGCGGCGCCGAGCAGGGCGGCCGCGAGGACCTGTCTCACAGTCGTACGAGATCGCGCGGGGTGTTGTTGAGGACCTCGATGCCGTCCTCGGTGCAGACCACGATGTCCTCGATCCGGGCGCCCCACTGGCCCTCCACGTAGATTCCCGGCTCGATGGAGAACGCCATCCCGGGCTCGAGCTCGAGCGTGTTGCCCTCGACGATGTAGGGCTCCTCATGGGTCTCCTGGCCGATGCCGTGGCCCGTGCGGTGGATGAACAGGTGGCCGTAGCCCGCCTCGGCGATGACCTCGCGGCCCACCGCGTCCACGGACTCGGCCGTGACGCCCGGGCGCGCGTACTCGCGCTGGACCTGCTGGGCGCGCTGGAGCACCTCGAGCATGGCGAGGTAGCCCGGGTCGGGCTCGCCTCCGGCGACGTAGTTGCGCGTGGAGTCCGAGCAGTAGCCGGCGGCGTTGGTGCCGCCGATGTCGACGACGACGGGCTCACCGGCGCCGATCACCCGATCGGAGACCTCGTGGTGGGGCGAGGCACCGTTCGGGCCCGAGCCGACGATCACGAAGTCGACCTGCTCGTGACCCTCCTCGACGATCGCGCGGGCGATGTCGGCACCGACCTCGCGTTCGGTGCGGCCGGGACGCAGCCACTCCCCCATGCGCGCGTGGACGCGGTCGATCGCGGCGCCGGCGTCGCGCAGGGCGTCGACCTCGGCCGGCTCCTTGACCGTGCGCAGCGCCGACACCAGCGCGCCGCCGAGCACGAAGCCGGCCTCGGGGAGCGCCTCCTGCAAGGCGAACACGCGCGACGCCCACATCTGATCGTCGACGGCCACCACGTCGGGCGACCCGAGCAGCTCGGCGACGAGCGCATACGGGTCGTCGGTCTCGGACCAGGTGACGATCGGCATCGTCACTCCCGCGGCCTCGGCGGCGGCGCGCTCGAGGCCGGGCACGACCAGATGGGAGCCGAGCTGGGTCACGACGAGGCACGTCAGTCGTTCCAAGGGCTTCGCGGCATAGCCGGTCAGGTAGCGCAGATCGGCCCCCGGAGTCACGAGGAGGGCGTCGATCCCGCTCTGTCCGGCGAGGAGGCGGGCACGGTCGAGGCGTTCAGTCACAGCACGAGGTTACCTAGCGCTACCGACGATCCTGTGTGAACGTAGGGCTTATCTGCTCCACACCCTTAAGGATCGGGGGATCCATGAAGAAGGCAGTCATCGCCGCATCCGCGGCCATCCTCACGGCAGGACTCGTCACCGCGTCACCCGCGGAGGCGAAGCCCGGCCCGGCGGCACCGAAGGGTCAGGCCACCAAGCTGACCAAGGCGGTCACCGTCAACGGCATCCTGACGCACCTGCGCCAGTTCCAGAAGATCGCCAACGCCAACGGGGGCAACCGTGCCTCGGGCCTGCCCGGGTACAACGCCTCGGTCGACTACGTCGCCCGCGAGCTGGACAAGGCCGGCTACGACGTCACCAAGCAGGCGTTCACGTTCCCGTTCTTCCAGGCGCTCAGCCCCGCGGTCCTCACCGTCGGTGGCGAGGAGATCGAGAACGAGATCTTCACGTACTCCGGCGGAGGCACCGTCACCGGACCGATCATCCCCACGAACGATGTCCAGATCCCACCGGGTCCCGTGGCGGGGAGCAGCAACTCCGGCTGCGAGGCCGCCGACTTCGAGCCGGCACCGGCGGAGGACGCGATCGCGCTCATCCAGCGCGGCACGTGCGACTTCGCCGTGAAGGTCGACAACGCCGTGGCCGCGGGCTACGACGCCGTGCTCATCTTCAACGAGGGCCAACCGGGCCGCACCGACGTGGTCGCCGGCACGCTCGGCACCCCGAAGACCGTCCCCGTGTCGGGTCTGAGCTTCGAGCAGGGAGCGGCCTTCGTCGCCGCGGGCACGCCCACCGGAACGCTGACCACCGAGGTCGAGGCCGACGCGAACCGCACGACCTACAACGTCATCGCCGACGTCCCGGACTCGGTGCTGAAGAAGATCAAGAACAAGGACCAGGTCGTCGTGGTCGGCGCCCACCTCGACAGCGTCGCCGAGGGCCCGGGCATCAACGACAACGGCTCCGGTTCCGCCGGAATCCTGGAGATCGCCAAGCAGCTGAGCAGCACCGGCGTGTACAAGGGCCTGCAGCGTCCGGTCCGCTTCGCCTTCTGGGGCGCGGAGGAGCTGAACCTGCTGGGTTCGGAGTACTACGTCAACAACCTGTCCGAGGAGGAGTTCTCGAGGATCTACGCGAACCTGAACTTCGACATGATCGGCTCGCCGAACTACGCGCGGTTCGTGTACGACGGTGACGGCTCCGACGGCGACGCCGGACCGGCCGGATCCGCGGAGATCGAGACGATCTTCACGGACTACTTCGACAGCAAGGGTCTCGCGCACGAGCCCACCGCCTTCGACGGACGCTCGGACTACGGTCCGTTCATCGCCGCGGGCATCCCGGCCGGTGGTCTGTTCACCGGCGCCGAGGGCATCAAGACGCCCGAGCAGGTCGCGCTCTACGGCGGCACCGCCGGCGTGGCGTTCGACCCGTGCTACCACCAGGCGTGCGACGACTCGACGAACATCAACGTCAACGCCCTGCACGAGATGGGTGACGCCGCGGCGTTCGCCGTCGCCACGCTCGGCCTGTCGAAGAACGGCCTCTACCCCGATGGCAGCCGCAAGGCGGCCAAGCAGGGCAAGGGCAAGGCCAAGGCCCACGCCCAGCACGGTCATCTCAAGCAGCGCTGACCACTGAGTCGATCAGGCTCCCGCACCGCCCCGAGCGTGCCATCATGTCGGCATGTTTCTCTTCGGGTCGGTCGGGAGCCTGGTCGTTCTCGCCCTCTGGGTGTTCTGCCTCGTCGACGTCATCACCTCCGATGAGCACGCCTGTCGCCACCTGCCGAAGACGATGTGGCTGATCCTGGTGATCCTGCTGCCGCTCGTCGGCTCCGTGGCATGGCTGATGGCCGGGCGCCCGGCCACCACCGGGCCCGACCTGCCCTACAAGGGCAACACCTCAGCATCGGTCGCGGCATCGAAGTTCCCCGAGTACGACCGTCCCGGTCGCCACATCCCCGCCGACCCCGAGTCGGACGAGGAGTTCTTGCGCCGGCTGCGCGAGCGCGCTGAGGAGCAGCGACGCGCCTATCGTGAGCAGCAACGACGCCTCCGAGACGCCCAGGAGGGCGAACCCACCCCATGAGCTCCTCGCGACTGCTCCTGCTCGACACCGCCAGCCTCTACTTCCGCGCCTTCTACGGCGTGCCCGACTCGATCAAGGCCGCCGACGGGCGCCCCGTGAACGCCGTGCGCGGGATCCTCGACTTCCTCGCCACCTTGCAGGAACGCTACGAGCCCGCCGCCGTGGTGGCGGCGTGGGACGACGACTGGCGCCCGGCGTGGCGGGTGGACCTGCTCGACACGTACAAGACCCACCGCGTCGCCGACCCGGAGGCGGGCACCGAGGAGACGCCCGACCTCCTGTCGCACCAGGTCCCCCTCATCGCCGAGGCGCTCACGCTCGCCGGGGCCACGGTCGTGGGTGCGCCCGAGGCCGAGGCCGACGACGTCATCGGCACGCTCGTCCACCGTTGGGAGACCGGGATCGACGTCGTCACCGGCGACCGTGACCTCTTCCAGCTCGTCGACGACGCCCGCGACGTCCGCATCCTCTACACGGCGCGCGGCGTCGGCAAGCACGACGTCGTCGACGCCGCGTGGGTGCGCGAGAAGTACGGCGTCGAGCCCAGCCAGTACGTCGACTTCGCGGTGATGCGCGGCGACGCCTCCGACGGCCTGCCGGGCGTCAAGGGCATCGGCGACAAGACCGCCGCGGCCCTGCTGAACGAGTACGCCGACCTCGACGGCATCCGGGCGGCCGCCGCGGACCCGTCGTCCTCGTTGCGCCCGCGGATCCGCCAGTCGCTGCTGGACAGCTCGGACTACATCGACGCGGCGGTCCGGGTCGTCACCGTGCTCCCCGACCTCGACCTGGCCGATCCCGTGACCGGTGTGGTCGACGAGCCCGCCCTGCGTGCCTTCGGCCAGCAGTGGAACGTGGCCGGACCCGTCGAGCGGCTGCTGGAGTCCGTCAGGACGTGACGCTGGAGTAGGCCACCACGCCGGTGCGCAGCTCGTCGAGCGCCGCACGCGCGGTGTCGCGCAACGGACCCGGTCCCGCGGCGTCCGCGATCTGCGCGACGGTGTCGATCAGCTGCTTCATCGCGCGCACGAAGTCGCCCGCGGCCATCTCGGCCGAGCCGAGCACGAGGTCGAGGCTGGTCCCCTCGCACCACATCCAGACCGCGTACGCGAAGCCGAAGTCGGGCTTGCGCAGGAACGACAGCCCGTGGTCGCGCTCGAGCTGATCGAGCTGGAGCCACAGCAGTCCCATCGACTCGGCCGCCTGGGCCACCGCCTTCGTCGGGAACCGCGGCGGCGGCGCCTCGTCGGAGTTGCGCGCCTCGTAGGTCAGGCCGCTCGCGACCGCCGCGAACTCGGCGGGCGACAGGGCTCCCCACACGTCGTGGCGCAGCGACTCGCTGACCACGAGGTCGGACTCGCCGTAGATGCGCTGCAGGCGCCGCCCCTCGGGCGTGACCTCATCGCCGTTCAGGTAGCCGAGCGAGTCGAGGACCTCACACACGCGGTCGAACTGGCGCGCCACGGTGTTCGTCCGCTGCTCCACGCGCCGGCGCATGCTCTCGGTCTCGCGGTCGAGCTTGAACGCACGCTCGGCCCACCGAGCGTGCGCCTCCCGGTCGGGGCAGCCGTGGCACGGGTGGTCGCGCAGCTCGCGCCGCAGCTCGGCGATCCTCGGGTCCTCCGCGGTGGGGCCCTCGCGGTAGCCCACCGGGTAGTCGGCCAGGTGGCCTGCCCGCGTCCTCAGGGTCGACGCCAGGTCGCGGCGCGACTGGGCGTCGCGGGGGTTGAACGACTTCGGGATCCGCAGCTGCATCAGCGAGTCGACGGGAGTCGGGAAGTCGACGACCGCCAGGCGGCGCGCGTGGCGGTTCGCGGTCAGCACCATCGGACGGGGGCCCTCGGGATTCGTGCTGTCGGGGTCGAGCACCAGGGCCAGGCCGGAGAACTTGCCTGCCGGGACCTTGATGACATCGCCCCGCTTGAGCCGGGTGAGCGACTCGAGCGCCTCTTCGCGCTTGGCGGCCCGCCGCGACTTCGACCCGGCCGACTCGAGCTCGCCGAGGCGACGGCGCAGGCGCATGTACTCGCCGAAGTCACCCCGCTCGCACGTGACGGCCTCGCGGTAGCCCTCGATCGCCTCGTCGGCCTTGCGCACCTTGCGGGCGAGTCCCACCACCGCGCGGTCGGCCTGGAACTGGGCGAACGACTGCTCGAGCAGCTCGCGTGCCCTCCCCCGCCCGACCTGGTGCACGAGGTTGACCGCCATGTTGTACGACGGCCGGAACGAGGAGTTGAGCGGGTAGGTGCGCGTGGA
>JBEVDF010000019.1:0-3602 GCA_040514145.1 Aeromicrobium sp. | reverse complement strand
ACCGCCCTCCGGGAGCGCGAGGCGGGTGAGGCGGGTGGGAGACTGACGCGGTGAATCTCGTGCTGGCGATCGTCGCGGTGGTCGGGGTGTCGATGTCGGGTCCGCTGATGGCGGCCACGGCGGCGCCGGCGCTCGCGATCGCCTTCTGGCGCAACGCCATGGCCACCGGCCTGCTGGCGCCGATCGCGCTGACCCGTCACCGCACGGCGATCACCGGTCAGGACCGCCACGGCTGGCTGCTCGCGTTCGTCGCCGGCGCGGCTCTGGCCGCGCACTTCGCCTGCTGGGTCGCGTCGCTCAAGCTGACCTCGGTGGCCGCGGCCACGGCGCTGGTCTCGATGCAGGTGCTGTTCGTCATCGGGATCGGCGCGCTCCGCGGCGAGCGCGCCTCTCCGGCAGTGGTGGGCGGCTCGCTGCTCGCGGTCGCCGGCGTGGCCGCCATCTCCGGCGTCGACCTCTCCCTGTCCACCGAGGCGCTCTGGGGCGATGCGCTGGCCCTGGCCGGTGGCCTGTTCGCCGCGATCTACGTGATCGTGGGCGCCCGGGTGCGCGAGACGCTGTCGACCACCGCCTACACCTTCACCTGCTACGGCATCTGCTCGGCGATCCTGCTCGTCGCGTGCCTGGCCGCCGGCGTGCCCCTCGGCGGCTGGTCGGCGCGGGCCTGGCTGATGATCGTCGCCGTCATGGTCTGTGCCCAGCTGCTCGGGCACTCGGTCATCAACCACCTGCTGGCCGTGATGTCGCCCGTGGTCGTCTCGCTCATGTTGCTGCTGGAGGTGCCCGGAGCGGCCCTGCTGGCCGCGGCGTTCCTGGGGGAGTCGCTGCCGTGGCTCACCTACGGCGGAATCGTGCTGATCCTCGCCGGCCTGGCGGTCGTCACCGCGTCGAGCGGGCGGGCCCGCCGCGCCGAGACGCTCGTCGCCGACTGAATCGTCGCGTCCCCGCCCGGTGCCCTGCGGCACACCGCGGTAGGCTCACCCCGATTCCCACCGAGATTCGAGGAGCACCGTCATGGGGCGTCTTGTCAGTACTGAGGGCTTGACCGAAGAGCAGGTCGAGATCCTCAAGGTCGTCCGTCAGTTCGTCGAGAAGGAGATCATTCCGGTCGCGACGGACCTGGAGCACAAGGACGAGTACCCGACCGACATCGTCGAGGGCCTGAAGGAGCTGGGCATCTTCGGTCTGATGATCCCCGAGGAGTACGGCGGACTGGGCGAGTCGCTGCTGACCTATGCGCTGGTCGTGGAGGAGATCGCCCGCGGCTGGATGAGCGTGTCGGGTGTCATCAACACGCACTTCATCGTGGCCTACATGCTGATCCAGCACGGCACCGAGGAGCAGAAGCAGAAGTACCTGCCCAAGATGGCCACCGGCGAGGTCCGTGGCGCGTTCAGCATGTCCGAGCCCTCGCTCGGCTCGGACGTCTCGGCCATCTCGACGAAGGCCACCAAGCTGGACGACGGCTCGTACGAGATCACCGGCCAGAAGATGTGGCTGACGAACGGCGGCAGCTCCACGCTCGTCGCGGTGCTGGTCAAGACCGACGAGGGCGACGACAGCGTCTACAAGAACATGACGACGTTCCTGGTCGAGAAGGAGCCGGGCTTCGGCGAGACGGCCCAGGGCGTCACGGTGCCGGGCAAGATCGAGAAGATGGGCTACAAGGGCATCGACACGACCGAGATGATCCTGGAGAAGCACAAGATCGGTGCTGACCAGATCCTCGGCGGGAAGCCCGGCCAGGGCTTCTACCAGATGATGGACGGCGTCGAGGTCGGCCGCGTGAACGTGGGCGCCCGGGCCGTGGGCATCGCGAACCGCGCCTTCGAGCTCGGCATCGCCTACGCCCAGCAGCGCGAGACGTTCGGCAAGCCGATCGCCCAGCACCAGGCGATCTTGTTCCGGCTGGCCGAGATGGCCACCAAGGTCGAGGCCGCCCACACGATGGTCGTGCGCGCTGCCCGTCTGAAGGACTCCGGCAAGCGGATGGACGTCGAGGCCGGCATGGCCAAGATGCTCGCGAGCGAGTACTGCAACGAGGTCGTCGAGGCGTCGTTCCGGATCCACGGCGGCTACGGCTACTCCAAGGAGTACGAGATCGAGCGCCTCTACCGCGAGGCCGCGTTCATGCTCATCGGCGAGGGCACGTCCGACATCCAGAAGATGATCATCGGCCGCAACCTGCTCAAGGACTACAAGCTCTGACCCGTCACGAGCCCGGCGACGACCCCGTATCCACTCCGTGGAGGCGGGGTCGTCGTCCGTCCACGGCGTTACGCTGGCCGCATGGCCCAGATCTTCTCGTTGGAGTACCCGCAGTCCCTCGGCGTCTTCGATGACTACGAGGCCGCGCAGAAGGCCGTCGACCACCTGTCGGACCACGAGTTCCCCGTGGAGAACGTCCTGATCGTCGGCACCGACCTCAAGCAGCTCGAGCGGGTCACGGGCCGCCTCACCTGGGGGCGCGTGATCCTCAGCGGTGTGCTCGGTGGCGCCTGGCTCGGCCTGCTCATCGGCCTGCTCCTGGGCATCTTCGCCGCCGAGGGGCAGTGGCTCGCGGCGGTCCTCACCGGCATCCTGCTCGGCGTGGTGTGGGGCGCGATCATCGCCGCGGTGGGCTACGCCAGCTCGCGCGGTCAGCGCGACTTCTCCAGCGTCAAGACGATCCTGCCGAGCAAGTACGAGCTGCTCGTCGAGCACAAGCACCTCGCGCGGGGCCAGGAGCTGCTGGCGGGCCTGTCCGGCCCTCCGGCCGCGTTCTGAGCGCCGGATCAGTCCTCGCGGACCAGGTGCAGGCGGCCGCGCGCCTCGCGCCGAAAGCCCGGGTGCTCAGCCAGGTAGTCGTTGACGGCCTCGCGGCAGCCCGACCATGCGTAGTAGTCGTCCAGGACGATCCGCCCGCCCGGTGAGATCAAGGGCGCGATCCGCTCCAGGCACGTCATGGTCGAGTCGTACCAGTCGCCGTCCAGATGAGCCAGCGCGACCGGTTCGTCGAGATCGATCGTGTCCTGGAACAGGCCCTTCACCAGCTGGACGTTCGACGTCTCGGGCGCGACGCCGAGGCGCGTGAAGCTCTGGCTCACCTCGCCGTACAGGTCGTCGCGGTAGCCGTAGTAGAGCTCTCCGCCGACGCCGCGAGCCATGCCGGCCGTGATCGTCGCGTAGCGCTCGTGGACGTCGGCGCCGTCGCGGTCCGAGGGCGGCGGGATCTGGTCGAACACGTCGTAGACGTACATCGGGCGCGTCGGGGCCTTCGCCGAGGCCATCACGATGGCGGAGCCACCCCGCGCCGTGCCGGCCTCCACGAGCGCGCCGGGGATGCCGGCGGCCTCGATGTCGAGCACCGAGCGAGCCAGGGTCGACAGGTGGGTGATCGGCAGGTAGGTCAGATGCTCAGCGCGTACCCGGCGCACCGTGGTGGCGACGTTCTCGGGGACCCGGGTGTCGAGCACCTCGTTCTCGAGATCGGCCACCTGGGCGCGGAGCTTGTGGATGACCTTCTTCGCGCGCTTGACCTCGCGCTTCAGGTCGCCGGCCTGCTGCTGGTCGGTCTTCGCTTGCTGGCGCAGCCGCGCCACCTCACGCTCGGCTTCCTTCAG
>JBEVDF010000309.1:0-3570 GCA_040514145.1 Aeromicrobium sp. | reverse complement strand
GACCTGAGCGCCGAGGCGATCGACAAGGCGGGCTACGAGCTCGGCAAGGACTTCGGGCTGGCGCTCGACGTCGCGGCCAGCGAGTTCTTCGACGATGGCGCCTACACGTTCGAGGGAGCCAAGAAGTCTTCCGACGAGCTGGGTCTTGTCGCCCAGGGCCGCGGTGATGGCGGTCCAGCCGGCCCAGTCCTCCTCGTCCAGCGGATCCTCGATCGAGACGATCGGGTACGAGGAGACGAGCTCGCTGTAGTAGGTGATCATCTCGTCGGTCGACTTGGCCACGCCCTCGAACGTGTAGCCGCCGTCGCCGTGGAACTCGCTGGCGGCGACGTCCATGGCCAGTGCGATGTCGGAGCCGAGCGTGAAGCCGGCCTTCTCGACCGCGACCGCGATGAGGTCGAGCGCGGCGCGGTTGCTCTCGAGGTTCGGCGCGAAGCCACCCTCGTCGCCCAGGCCGGTGGACAGGCCGCGGTCGTGCAGCACGCCCTTGAGCGCGTGGTAGACCTCGGCGCCCCAGCGCAGCGACTCGGCGAAGCTCTCGGCGCCGATCGGCGCGATCATGAACTCCTGGACGTCGACGTTGGAGTCGGCGTGGGCGCCGCCGTTGAGGATGTTCATCATCGGCACGGGCAGCACGTGGGCGTTGGGGCCGCCGACGTAGCGGAAGAGGGGCAGTCCGGCGGACTCGGCGGCCGCGTGGGCGACCGCGAGCGAGATGCCCAGGATCGCGTTGGCGCCGTACTGGCCCTTGTTGGGCGTGCCGTCGAGGTCGAGCATCGCCTCGTCGATCGCGCGCTGGTCGTCGGCGTCGAAGCCGACGAGCGCCTCGGCCAGCGGGCCGTTGACGGCCTCGACGGCCTTGAGCACGCCCTTGCCGAGGTAGCGGTCGCCACCGTCGCGCAGCTCGACGGCCTCGAACTGGCCGGTGGAGGCGCCCGAGGGGACCGCGGCGCGGCCCAGGGTGCCGTCGTCCAGGACGACCTCGACCTCGACGGTCGGGTTGCCCCGGGAGTCCAGGATTTCGCGGGCGGCGACGTCATGAATGATGGCCACGGCAGGCTCCTCGGTGGGTGGCGGAGAGTTGGGAGTCGAGCAGACCCAGCCTAGCGCCGTGGGTACCGCTACCGAGGTGACCCCGCGCCCGGCGGACGCGCGATGATGCTGGGGGGTACCGCAGCGGGACGGAATGGCTCATCCTCCGCCCCCAGCGTGGGACAGTGAGCGCAGGCATCAGCAGGAGGACGGACATGACGATTCACAGCGAAGGACCCGGCAGCGGGCTCGAGGCGGTCCGCCGCGCGGGCATCGAGACCACCGGCATCGAGATCATCGACGAGAGCGAGCGCACCGCCAAGCCGTCCGACCTGTTCTGGCCGTGGTTCGCGGCCAACGTGTCGGTCTTCGGCATCTCCTACGGCAGCTTCGTCCTGGGATTCGGCATCTCGCTGTGGCAGGCCAGCGTCGTCGCGGTGCTCGGCATCGTGGTCTCGTTCGCCGCCTGCGGCCTCGTCGCCATCGCGGGCAAGCGCGGCTCCGCGCCCACGATGATCCTGTCGCGGGCGCCGTTCGGCGTCACCGGGCAGAAGATCCCGGGCGTCTTCAGCTGGCTGATCTCCATCGGCTGGGAGACGTTCCTGGCGATCATGGCCACCCTGGCCACCGCCACGGTGTTCCGCGAGCTCGGCTGGAGCAGCGGCGACGCGGTGAAGGTCATCGCGATGATCGTCGTCGCCGCGCTCATCGTGGCCGCGTCCGTGGCCGGCTATCACCTCATCATGCGGATGCAGTCGGTCCTGACGTGGCTGACCGGCATCGCCACGATCGGCTACATCGCCCTCACCGTGGACGAGATCGACCTCGACGCGGTCACCGCCTTGCCGAACGGCTCGGGCCAGGCCGTGATCGGTGCGTTCGTCATGGTCATGACGGGCTTCGGCTTCGGGTGGATCAACATCGCCGCCGACTGGTCGCGCTACCAGCGCCGCGAGACCCCGGGCGTGCAGATCGTCGCGTGGAACACCCTCGCCGGGGCACTCGCACCCGTCGTGCTGGTGCTCTACGGCATCCTGCTCGCCGGCTCCTCGTCCGAGCTCTCCGAGGGGATCGCGGTCGACCCGATCGGCACCCTCGCCACCGTGCTCCCGACCTGGTACCTCGTGCCCTTCCTGGTCGCCTCCGTGCTGGCCCTGGTGAGCGGCGCCGTCCTCGGCATCTACTCCTCCGGCCTCACCCTGTTGAGCCTGGGCGTGAAGATCCCGCGGCCCACCGCCGCCTTCGTCGACGGCGTGATCCTGACCCTCGGCACGATCTACGTGGTCTTCTTCGCCGAGACCTTCCTGGCCCCGTTCCAGAGCTTCCTCATCACGCTCGGGGTCCCGATCGCGGCGTGGGCGGGCATCATGATCGCCGACATCGCCCTGCGTCAACGCGACTACGACGACGCCGACCTGTTCGACCCGAGCGGTCGGTACGGCGCGGTGAACTGGCCGGCGGTCGCGACGATGGCCGTCGCGTCGGTCGTGGGTTGGGGCCTGGTGGTCAACAACTTCGCGCAGGACGCCTCGTGGAACAACTGGCAGGGCTACCTGCTCGAGCCGCTCAACCTGGGCACCTGGGTCGAGGACGGGGCGTACTGGGAGGGCAACTGGGCCTACGCCAACCTCGGCGTCCTGCTGGCCTTCGCGATCGGCTTCCTCGCCACGCTGCTGCTGCAGCGCAAGCGGGTGGCCCGCCAGGAGGAGCGCGTGTGAGCGAGCCCTGGCTCGTCGTGATCGACCCGCAGCGGGTGTTCGCGGCGCCGGACTCACCGTGGGGCTCGCCCATGTTCGCCGCGATCGTCGAGCCGGTGCGTGAGCTCGCGGCGCGCCATCGCACGATCGTCACGCGGTGGGTGCCGGCGGTCGGCGCCGAGCGGGTGGGCGGCTGGAACGCCTACTTCGAGGCCTGGCCGTTCGCCGACCGCCCGCCCGAGGACGCGCTGTTCGACCTCGTGCCCGAGGTGGCCGACCTGGCCGAGGGCGGCACGGTGGACGCCACCACGTTCGGCAAGTGGCCGGCCCTCGAGTCCGTCACGGGCCCGGCGCCCGAGCTGCTGCTGGCGGGGGTGTCCACCGACTGCTGCGTGATCTCCACGGCCCTGGCGGCAGCGGACGCGGGCGCCAGCATCACGGTGGTCGCGAACGCCTGCGCCGGCTCGACCCCGGAGAACCACACCAAGGCCCTCGACGTCATGGCGCTCTACGGCCCGCAGATCACCGTCATCTGAAGGTCGGCTCCGCCGCCCGAGATCTGTAGCGTTGTCCACCCTTTTCGCGCCTGATCGGGCCGATTCAGGTGGCTACCGCTACACATCTTGTCCGCCGGAGGCGGAGACCCGGGTCAGCCGTCGGCGTGGCGGCGGACGGCTCGCCTCAGCTCGGCTTCGGCGTCGAGGCCCGCTTCCCGGGCTCTCTCCACCAGTCGCAGGAGCTCCGCGCCGAGGTCGTCGCCCTCGACGGGGCGGTCGACGCGGCCCAGCACCTTGTCGGCGGCCATGAGGGCCGGCAGGTCGGCCGGGATGCCTTCGGCGGG
>JBEVDF010000283.1:0-5420 GCA_040514145.1 Aeromicrobium sp. | reverse complement strand
GGCCTCGCGGACCTTCTTTTCCTCGACGACCGCGACCAGCGTCAGCGCGAGACCGCTGGCCACGCCGCCGGCTGAGCGCCGCTCGGCGGCCCGCGCCTTCACCACTTCATTGCCGGTGGTGTCCCACAGGCCGATCATGCTCGCCTCCATGTCCGGCCCTCGCGGGCCAGCATCTCGTCCGAGGCCCGCGGGCCCCACTCGCCGGCGCGGTAGGGCTCCGGCTTGACGCCGGCCCAGGCCGCCTCGAGCGGGTCGATGACCCGCCAGGACTGCTCCACCTCGGCGGCGTCCGGGAACAGCGTCCGGTCGCCGACCAGCACGTCGAGCACGAGCCGTTCGTACGCCTCCGGGCTGGACTCGGTGAACGCCTCGCCGTACTGGAAGTCCATCGCGATGTCGCGGACCTCCATCGTCGTGCCGGGCACCTTGGAACCGAACTTGAGCACCACGCCCTCGTCCGGCTGCACCCGGATGACCAGCTGGTTGTTGCCGAGCATCTCGATGTCGGCCGGGTCGAACGGCAGGTGCGGGGCCTTCTTGAAGATGATGGCGATCTCGGTCACCCGGCGCGGCATCCGCTTGCCGACCCGCACGAAGAACGGCACCTCGGCCCAGCGCCGGTTCTGAATGCCGAGCCGGACCGCCACGTAGGTCTCCGTGGTGGAATCCGGCGGGATGTTCTTCTCCTCCAGATAGCCCACGGCTCGCTCGCCGGCCACCCAGCCCGGCAGATACTGCCCGCGGACGGAACCCTCGGCGATGTTTTTCGGCAGGCTGATCGCCTTGAGGACCTTGAGCTTCTCCGCGCGTACGTCATTGGGGTCGAAGCTTGTGGGCTCTTCCATGCCGACCAGCGCGAGGAGCTGCAGGAGGTGGTTCTGCAGCACGTCGCGGGCGGCGCCGGAGGCGTCGTAGAACGCCGCCCGGGTGCCGATGCCGACGTCCTCGGCCATGGTGATCTGCACGGAGTCGACGTACTTGGAGTTCCACACCGGCTCGAACAGGTTGTTCGCGAAGCGGAGCGCCAGGATGTTCTGGACCGTCTCCTTGCCCAGGTAGTGGTCGATGCGGAAGACCGACTCGGACTCGAAGACGTTGCCGATCAGCTGATTGAGCTCCTTGGCCGACTCGAGGTCGTGGCCGAAGGGCTTCTCGACGACGACGCGCCGCCAGCCCACACCCGGCTTGGCCAGGCCGTGCTCGTCGATCTTGGAGACGACCGTGGGGAACAGGCCGGGCGGGATCGAGAGGTAGAAGGCGTGGTTGCCGCCGGTGCCCTGCTGCTCGTCGAGCTTGGTCAGGGTCTTGGCCAGCGCCTCCCACGCGTCGTCGTCGTCGAACTGCCCGGGCACGAACTTGATCCCGGCGGCCAATTGCTTCCAGACCGTCTCGCTCCACTCGGTGCGCGCCCCGGCCTTGGCGGCCTTCTTGAACAGGGCGGCGAACGTGCCGTCGCCCCAGTCACGCCGGGCGAAGCCGACCAGCCCGAATCCCGGGGGCAGCAGGCCGCGGTTGGCCAGGTCGTAGATCGCCGGGATGAGCTTCTTGCGGGCGAGGTCGCCGGTGACGCCGAACAACACGACCGAGCAGGGGCCGGCGATGCGCGGCAGGCGGCGGTCGCGCGGATCACGCAGGGGATTGGGGCTCATGTCAGGGCGTCCTTGATCAGTCGCAGTCCGGCGTCGACGTCGTGCAGGTGCAACCTCAGGACCGGCCGGCCCTTGTCGCGCAGGACCTGGGCGTCGCCCGCCGCCTGCGACACGATGAAGTCACCGAGCGTGAAGTCGCGCCCCGGCACCGGGAGGTCCTCGATCGGGTCGCAGGTGACCTGCAGGAACACACCGACCGGGGTGCCGCCCTTGTGGTACTGGCCGGTGGAGTGCAGGAAGCGCGGGCCCCAGCCGAACGTCACCGGCCGCGAGAGCCGCCCCGCGACCGCGGGTGCCAGCGACTCAAGTCCGGCCAAGGCCCAGCGGTCGAGGTAGAACTGCAGCGCGAGGTACTCCTTCTCGCCGACCCGGCCCAGCAGCTCGGCGATGGCCTCCTCGATGGTCTCGGCCGAGGAACCGTAGATGTCGGCGATCTCGCCGGCGTGGTCGGGATCGGGGAGCGAGGCGTCGCCGCCCAGGAGCTCGCGGGCCGCGGCCTTGGCGCTCTCGACGTCGGGCTGGTCGAACGGGTCGATCGACAGCAGGCGCCCGGCGACGGCCGTGGCGACCTCCCAGATCATGAACTGCGCCCCGAGCGAGCCCTTCAACCCGGCCGCCCACGGGGCGTCGGGCACCTCGTCGGTGCCCAGGTGGACGATGAACTCGTCGGCGGTGGTCGGGTCGCTGGCCGACTGCGCGACGACCGGGAGGATGCCGGTGCCGTCCTTGCCGGTCGACTCCGCCACCAGCTGCTCGATCCAGTCGCCCAGGCCGTGCCGGTCGTGGTCGTACAGGACGACCTTGTCGACGCCCTCGCCCGCGGCCACGCCGAGGGCGGCGCCGAGCAGCAGGCCGTCGTTCGTGGAGGTGTCCTCGCTCAGGACGGGAACGACCTCGCCGGCCTGGTCGAGCAGGGCCGCGATGTCGGCGCCCGCCAGACCGCTGGGGACGAGCCCGAAGGCGGTGAGCGCCGAGTAGCGGCCACCGACGTGGGGATCGGCCCGGAACACGCGATAGCCCGCGGCGGTGGCCTCCTCGTCGAGGGGAGAGCCCGGATCGGTGACGATCACCAGGTGTCCGGCGGGGTCGAGACCGGCGTCGGTGAACGCCTGCTCGAAGATCCGGCGATGACTGTCGGTCTCGACCGTGCCGCCGGACTTGCTCGACACGACCACCACGGTCGATTCGAGGTCGTGGACCGCCGAGCGGACCATGTCGGGCTGCGAGGAGTCCAGCACGTCGAGCGGGACGCCCGCCGCGGCGCAGATGACCTCCGGGGCGAGCGACGAGCCACCCATCCCGCACAGCACCACGCGGGTGATCCCGCGCGAGTGCAGGTCGTCGCGCAGGGCGACGATGTCCGGGACGAGCGCACGCGAGGACTCGTGCAGGCTCACCCACGAGAGCCGGATGGAGGCCTCGGACTCAGCCTCGGGCCCCCAGAGGGTCCCGTCCTCGGCGAACAGCCGTGAGGCGAACCGCTCCGCGACGAGCGCCTCGACGGCACCGTCGACCGACTCGTGCTGGGGCGGGTGGACGCGGAGCCGGTTCGTCATGCTCAGGCCTTGTCGAGCTCGGTCCGGACGGTCTCGAGCAGCTCGGCCCAGGAGTCGTCGAACTTCTGCAGGCCCTCGACCTCGAGCTTCTCGACCACCTCGTCGTAGGAGATGCCCTGCGCCTCGAGGTCGTCGATCACCTGCTGGGCCTCGGCGGCACGGCCGGTGACGGTGTCCCCGGTGACCTCGCCGTGATCGGCGAAGGCCTCGAGCGTCTTCTCGGGCATCGTGTTGACCGTGCCCCGCACGACCAGCTCGGTGACGTAGAGGGTGTCGGGGTAGGCCGGGTCCTTGACGCCCGTGGAGGCCCACAGGGGGCGCTGCGGGTGGGCGCCCTTCGCCAGCAGCTCCTTGGCCCGGTCGGACCCGAAGACCTCCTGGAACGCCGCGTAGGCCAGCCTGGCGTTCGCCAGGGCGGCCTTGCCGCGCAGCGGGCTGTCCTCGGGGAGGCGGCCGTCGACCTCGGCGTCGACACGGCTGACGAAGAACGACGCGACCGAGTGGATCTTCGACAGGTCACGACCCTCGGCCGCCGCCTGCTCGAGTCCGTAGAGGTAGGCGTCCATCACGCCGCGGTAGCGCTCGAGCGAGAAGATCAGCGTGACGTTGACGCTGATGCCCTTGGCGATCGCCGCGGCGATGGCCGGCAGGCCCTCGCGGGTGGCGGGGATCTTGATCAGCACGTTCGGGCGGTCGATCTCGTTCCACAGCTTCTCGGCCATCTCGACCGTGCCGTCGGTGTCGCGGGCCAGCCCCGGCTCGACCTCGATCGACACGCGGCCGTCGAAGCCGTCGGTGGCGTCGTAGACCGGGCGCAGGATGTCGGCCGCGTCGCGCACGTCGGTGGTCGTGATCGCGAAGACCGTGGTGTCGACGTCGGCGCCCTGCGCCTTCAGCTCGGCGACCTGCTTCTCGTACCGCTCACCCTTGGCCAGGGCGGAGGCGAAGATCGTCGGGTTGGTCGTGACGCCCACGACGGATCGCTCCGTCATCAGCTCGGCGAGGTTGCCCGTCTCGATCCGCTCGCGGGAGAGGTCGTCGAGCCAGATCGACACCCCCGCGTCGCTGAGGGCCTTCAGTCGTTCGGTCATGTCGATCACTCCTGTGATGGTGGTCAGTGGGTCGTGTCGGGGAGGACCGGTCCGGTCGGTCGCGCGAAGACCGGCACGCCCCCTTCGTTCTGGGCCGCGTGGATGGACTCCATCGCGGCGTCGACCGTGGAGGCGGCCGTGATGCCGAAGCGCTCGTACAGCTCGCTGTAGTTGGCCGAGGCGCCGAAGTGCTCGAGCGAGATGATGCGGCCCGCGTCGCCGACGATGTCGCGCCAGCCGAACGAGACGCCGGCCTCGACGACGACGCGCGCCCGCACGTGCGGCGGGATGACGCTGTCGCGGTAGGCCTGGTCCTGCTCCTCGAACCACTCGCGGCACGGCATCGAGACGACGCGCGCGCCGATGCCCTGCTCGGCCAGCGTGCTGCGCGCCGCGACGGCGAGCTGCACCTCGGAGCCGGTGGCCACGATGATCACGTCGGGGGTGGCGTGGTGCAGGTCGGCGGGGGAGTCCAGCAGCACGTAGGCGCCCTTGGCGGCCTCCGAGGCCGGCGCGTAGTCCCCGTCGCGCGGGAAGACCGGAAGATTCTGCCGGCTGAGCGCCAGCGCCGCGGGGCGGTGGTGGCGCTGCAGGATCGTGGACCAGACGGCCACGGTCTCGTTCGCGTCGGCCGGGCGGACCACGTCGAGGCCCGGGATCGTGCGCAGCGCGGCGAGGTGCTCGACGGGCTGGTGCGTCGGGCCGTCCTCGCCCAGGCCGATCGAGTCGTGGGTCCAGACGTACGTGACGGGCAGCTCCTGCAGGGCGGCGAGGCGCACCGCGGGTCGCATGTAGTCGCTGAAGACCAGGAAGGTGCCGCCGTACGGCCGGGTGGGGCCGTGCAGCGCGATGCCGTTCATGATCGAGCCCATTGCGTGCTCGCGGATGCCGAAGTGCAGCACGCGGCCGTACCAGTCGCCGGTGAACTTCTTGGTGGAGTTCTGCGGCGGGATGAAGGAGAGCTGGTCCTTCGGGGTCGTATTGTTCGAGCCGGCGAGGTCGGCCGAGCCACCCCACAGCTCGGGCAGGTGCGGCGCGGCGGCGGACAGGAAGTCGCCGGACGCCACGCGGGTGGCCACGCCCTTCTCGTTCGGCTCGTAGAACGGCAGATCGGCATCCCAGCC
>JBEVDF010000193.1:0-8711 GCA_040514145.1 Aeromicrobium sp. | reverse complement strand
CCGAGCGCACCGCGGTGCTCATCCTGACCTCCTACGAGGACGACGAGGCGCTCTTCGAGGCGATCATGGCCGGCGCCTCCGGCTTCCTGCTCAAGCAGGTGCGCGGCATCGACCTCGTCGACGCCGTCCAGCGGGTCGCCGCGGGCCAGTCGCTGCTCGACCCCGCCGTCACCCGCTCGGTGCTCGAGCGCCTGCGCCACCAGGCCGAGCCCGACCCCCTCGCCGAGCTCACCGCGCAGGAGCGCAAGGTGTTCGACGAGCTGCGGGTCGGCCGCTCCAACCGCGAGATCGCCGAGGCGCTCTTCCTGTCGGAGAAGACCGTGAAGAACTACGTCTCCACCGTCCTGGCGAAGCTCGGCCTCGAGCGCCGCGCCCAGGTCGCCGCCTGGGATCGCTGACGGGCGAAGTTTCCCCGGTTAACCGGGGAAACCACCGCCATGCGGGGGAAACTTCCCCCGCACAGCGGCAGGAAACCCCGCACGGTCGGCCGCTCAGGCGCCCGTGAGCAGGTCGCCCCGCTCGGTACGCCGGCGGCGCTGCTCGGCCGGATCGGGCACCGGCACGGCCGCGAGGAGGCTGCGCGTGTACGCCTCGGTCGGGCGCCGCAGCACCTGCTCGCGCGGGCCGAGCTCGACGAGCCGACCGCGCTGCATCACCGCGACGCGGTTCGCCAGGGTGTCGACCACGGCGAGGTCGTGCGTGATGAACAGGCACGCGAACTGCAGGCGCTGCTGCAGCTCGAGGAAGAGCTCCAGCACGCGCGCCTGCACCGACACGTCGAGCGCCGAGGTGGGCTCGTCCGCGATCAGCAGGTCGGGATCCAGCGCCAGGGCGCGCGCGAGGCTGATCCGCTGGCGCTGGCCACCGGAGAGCTCGTGCGGGTACCGCTCGGCGAAGTCGCCGGGCAGCTCCACCGAGTCGAGCAGGCTCTGCACCTTCTCGGTGACCTGGGCATCGGTGAGGTCGGTGTGGACCCTCAACGGCTCGGCGATGCAGTCCAGGATCGACATCCGCGGGTTGAGCGAGGCCGCCGGGTCCTGGAACACGAAGCCGAAGCGCTTGCGGTACGGGCGCAGGTCGGCGTCACTCAGGCCCGAGATGGTCTCGCCGCCGACGCGGACGATGCCCGAGGTCGGCTGCTGCAGCCCCACGGCGGTGCGACCGAGCGTGGACTTGCCCGAGCCGGACTCGCCCACCAGGCCCAGCACCTCGCCGCGGTGCACCTGCAGGCTCACGTGGTCGACGGCCCGGAACGATGCCTCGCCCCAGCTGCCCGGGAACTCGACGACGATGTCCTCGAGGTCGAGCACGACCGGTGCGCCCTCGAGCGGCGCGGGACCGGCCGGGTCGCTGCCCGCGGCGACCTTCACGCGCCCCAGGTGGGGCACCGAGTCCAGCAGCGCCCGGGTGTAGGGGTGCGCGGGGGCGGCGAACAGCTGCTCGACCGGTGCCTGCTCCACGATCCGGCCGCGGTACATCACGACCACGCGGTCGGCGATGTCGGCGACGACGCCCATGTTGTGGGTGATGAGCACGATGGCCGTGCCGAGCCGCGCCCGCAGGTCCAGCAGCAGCTCGAGGATCGCCGCCTGCACCGTCACGTCGAGCGCCGTGGTCGGCTCGTCCGCCACGATCACGTCGGGCTCGCATGCGATGGCGATCGCGATCACCACGCGCTGCTTCTGCCCTCCGGAGAGCTGGTGCGGGTAGTAGTCCACCCGCTTCTCCGGGTCCGGCAGGCCGACGAGCTCGAGCAGCTCGACGGCACGACGCCGCGCGTCGGCCTTGCTGGTCTCGCGGTGGGCCCGGATCGCCTCGACGACCTGCCAGCCGACGGTGCGCACCGGGTCGAGCGCGGTCCCGGGCTCCTGGAAGACCATCGAGATCTCGTCACCGCGGATCGGGCGCAGCTGCTGCGGGGTCATCCCGATCAGCTCGCGCTGCTCGTCGCCGCTGGTGTGCAGCACCGCCGACCCGTCCACGCTGGCCGTGCTGGGGAGCAGCCCCAGGACGGCACGCGACGTGACCGACTTGCCCGAGCCGGACTCGCCGACGACGGCGACGACCTCACCGGGCGCGACGTCGAAGCCCACGCCGTCGACGGCGATGACGCGTCCGGCATCGGTGCCGAAGCTCACCCTGAGGTCCGACAACGACAAGACCGCCGTTCGCCGTGATTCCACGGACCCGGGGGCGCTCACCGGCGCGACCTCGGTGGCCTCGGTGATCTCCGGGGCGGCGCTGAGGTCCTCGGCCAGCTCGATCTCCAGCTCGCCCTCGGCCTTGTCGGCCGCGCGGGTGCGCAGCAGCGGGTTGGTGATGTCGTTGAGGCTCTCACCGAGCAGCGTCACGCCCAGCACGACCAGCACGATCGCCAGGCCCGGGAACAGCCCGGTCCACCAGATGTCGTTGGTGGCGTCGGGCAGCGCCTTGTTGAGGTCGTAGCCCCACTCGGCCGCCGACGAGGGCTCGATGCCGAAGCCCAGGAAGCCCAGCGCGGCCAGGGTGAGGATCGCCTCGGAGGCGTTCAGCGTCCCGATGACCGGCAGGGTCTGGGCCACGTTCGACAGGATGTGCCGGAACAGGATCCGCGGCGTGCGCACGCCCACGACCTTCGCGGCGTCCACGTACGGCTCGGTCTTGACCGAGACCGTGGCGTTGCGGATCACGCGGTAGTACTGCGGGATGAAGATGACGGTGATCGAGATCGCCGCCGACGCGATGCCGCCGAGTGCTCCGCTCGACCCACCCGCGACGACGATCGACACGACGATCGCCAGCAGCAGGGACGGGAACGAGTAGAGCGCGTCCATGACGAGGACGAGGGTCTTGTCGAGCCAGCCGCCGAGGTAGCCCGAGACGAGGCCGAGCGGCACACCGATCACGCTCGAGACCGCGACGCCCAGGATGATGACCTCCACCGCGGTGCGGGCGCCGTAGATGACACGCGAGAGGACGTCGGTGCCACCGACGTTGGTGCCGAACCAGTGGTCGGCGCTGGGCGGCTGCTGCGTGCCGAACAGGACGCCGTCGTCGCCGCGCACCTGGTTGAAGTCATACGGTGCGATCCACGGCGCGAAGATCGCCAGGACGAGGAAGAAGGCGATGAGGCCGACGCCCAGCAGCAGCATGAAGCGCTGCAGGCCGTGGGACTGGGTGATCACACTCTGGCCGGGGTAGCGCATCAGAACCTCACTCGGGGGTCGACGAGCGCCACGATGGCGTCGATCAGGAAGCTCGCGATGCACACGATGAACGCGATCGCGGTGGCGATGCCCTGCACGGCGAGGAAGTCGCGGGCGAGCAGGTACTGGACCAGCTCGTAGCCGATGCCCTTCCACTCGAAGGTGGTCTCGGTCAGGACCGCACCACCGAGCAGGATGGCGACCTGCATGCCCATGACGGTCACCACCGGGACGAGGGCGTTGCGGAAGGCGTGCTTGCGCTCCACCTGGCGCTCGGAGACGCCGCGGGCGCGCGCCGCGGTCACGTAGTCGGCGCGCAGCGTCTGCAGCAGGTTCACCCGCACGAGGCGCAGGAAGATGCCGCCGGTCAGCAGGCCCAGGGCGAGGGCCGGCAGCACCGCGTGCTGCAGGACGTCCCAGATCAGCTCGGGCTCGCCCCACAAGATGGCGTCGACGATCATGATGTTCGTCTGCGGGTCGACCTTGGCCAGCGTCAGCTCGGTGGACGTCGAGGCGCGGCCCGACGTGGGCCAGCCGAACGGGGCGACGGCCATCTTCATCAGCAGGCCGACGAAGAAGACGGGCGCGGCGTAGGCGACGATCGCGAAGAGTCGCAGCAGCACGTCGGCCCACCGGTCGCGGTGCCGGGCGGCGATCCGCCCGAGCGGGATGCCCACGGAGAAGGCGACGATCAGGGCCCAGAACGACAGCTCGAGCGTGGCCGCGCCGTTGACGATGAGGATGTCGGTGACCTCGCGGTTGTCCGTCAGCGTGGTGCCGAAGTCGCCGCGCACGATGTTGCCGAGGTACTCGAGGTACTGCACCAGGATCGGGCGGTCGAGGCCGGCCTCGGCCTGGCGCTCCGCGATCTGCTCGGGGGTGAGTCGCCCGCCCTGGGCCGCGGTGATCGGGTCGCCGATCACGCGCATCAGGAAGAAGACGACGGTCACGAGCACCCACAGCATGGGGATGATCAGGGCCAGCCGGATCAGCAGGTAGCGCGCCAGCGGACTCAGGCCGCCACGGCGATTCGGTGGTTCGGCCGCCGGCGTGTCGGCGGCGACGAGGACGTCTGTGGTCATGAGGTGCTCCTGCCTACGTGGAAGCGGGGCCCCGGCACGCGCAGGGCGTGCCGGGACCCCGGTCCCGGGTGTCCGTTACTTCGACAGCGTCGCGAACCGGAACTTGAACGACGGATCGAGCGTGTCGCTCACGCCCTTCACGTCCTTGCCCGCCACCGCGACCTGCGCGCCGGTGAGCAGCGGCAGGATCGGCACCTGCTCGGCCACCATCTCCTGCGCCTTGGCCAGCGTGGCCTCGCGCGAGGCCTGGTCGGCGTCGACACGCTGCTGGTCGAGCAGCTTCGTCATCGCGTCGTCCTCGTAGTGCGACTGGAGGAAGTTGTTCGGCGCGAAGAACGGCGTGAGGTAGTTGTCCGGGTCCGGGAAGTCCGGGAACCAGCCCAACTGGAACGCCGGGTAGGCGTCCTTCACGCGCTCCTCGGAGTAGGTGTTCCACTCCGTCGACTGCAGGTTGACCGTGAACAGTCCGCCTTCCTCGAGCTGGCGCTTGACCGCCTGGTACTCCTGGTCGGAGCTGCCGCCGTAGTGGTCGGGGTTCCACTGCAGGTTGAGCTCGACGGGCGTCTTCACACCCGCGTCGTCGAGGACCTTCTTCGCGGCCGCCGGGTCGGGCGCTTCGCCGTACTTGTCCTTGAACGCCTCGGTCGCGCCGACCTGGCCCTCGGGCACGGCCGAGTACGCGGGCGTGTAGGTGCCCTTGTAGACCTCGGAGGAGATCTCGTCGCGGTTGACGAGGTACGCCGTGGCCTGGCGGACGGCCTGCTTCTGCGCGTCGTCGTCACCGGGCATCGTCTTGAGGTTGAACACGATGTAGCGCAGCTCGCCGCCGGGGCCGGTGTGGACCGTCACGTCGTCGGACTTCTTCAGGCTGTCGATGTCCGTGGGGGTCAGCGAGCGGTACGCGACGTCGATGTCGCCCTTCTCCACGTCGAGCTTGAGGTTGTTGGAGTCGGCGTAGTAGCGCATGGTCACGTCCGACTTCGGCTCACCGTAGGTGCCGTCGTAGTCGGGGTTGACCTTGAACTCCGCGAGCTCGTTCTTCTTGTACTCGCCGATCGTGTACGGACCGGAGAAGGCGTTGGCCTCGACTGCCGCGTCGTCGTCGAGCAGCTTGTCGGCGGGGTAGGACTCCTCGTCGACGATCGGGCCGGCGGAGGTCACCAGCACCTGCGGGAAGGTCTGGTCGTTGGGCGCCGCGAGGGTGAACGCCACCGTCGAGTCGTCGCGCGCCTCGACCTTCTTCATCGCGCCGAGCAGCGACGCCGGGCCGTTGGGGTCGTTGATGTCGACGATGCGCTGGAACGAGAAGGCCACGTCGGAGGCGGTCAGCTCGTTGCCGTTGCCGAACGTGAGGCCCGACTTCATGGTGCAGACGTAGACCGTCGGCTCCTCGAAGTCGCACTTCTCGGCCGCGTCGGGCGTCAGCTCCGTGCTTCCGGCCGGGAAGTTCAGCAGGTACTGGTAGACCTGCGTCTGCACCGCCATCGAGCCGTTGTCGTACGAGCCGGCCGGATCGATCGAGACCACCTTGTCGGTGGTGCCCACGATCAGGCCCGCATCGCTGTCGTCGTCGTTCTGTCCCGCACCGCAGGCTGCCAGCACCGAGCCGGCCAGGGCCGTGGTCGCCAGGGCGGTGACGCGTCGCCGCATCGATTTCATGTGTTCCTCCCAATCGGTGTCCACCATCCGGACACTCGGTCCGCACGCTACTCCCGTCCCTGAGCGGTAGCCATCCGCAGCGAGGTTGCGTTTTGGTTACGCCCGCGGGGGGCGCGCGGACAGGGATGTCCGAACCGGGAGATATCCTTGGATTCATGAGCCATGACCAGCATCTCGCCGATTTCGATCCCGACATCGCCGCGCTCCTCGACGCCGAGCTGGTCCGCCAGCAGACGACGCTCGAGATGATCGCTTCGGAGAACTTCGCTCCCGTCGCCGCCCTCGAGGCGCAGGGCAGCGTGCTCACGAACAAGTACGCCGAGGGCTACCCCGGCAAGCGCTACTACGGCGGCTGCGAGTTCGTCGACCAGGTCGAGCAGCTGGCCATCGACCGGCTCAAGCAGCTCTTCGACGCCGAGTACGCCAACGTGCAGCCCCACTCGGGCGCCTCGGCCAACGCGGCCGCGCTGCACGCGATCGCCACGGCGGGCGACACGATCCTGGGCCTCGACCTGGCCAACGGCGGTCACCTCACGCACGGCATGAAGCTCAACTTCTCGGGTCGTCTCTACAACCCGATCGCCTACCACGTCGTCCCCGAGACCGGCCTGGTCGACATGGACGAGGTGCGCGCGCTCGCGATCGAGCACCGTCCCCGCGTCATCATCGCCGGCTGGTCGGCGTACCCGCGCCAGCTCGACTTCGCCGCGTTCCGCGCGATCGCCGACGAGGTCGACGCGATCTTGTGGGTCGACATGGCCCACTTCGCCGGCCTCGTGGCCGCGGGCCTGCACCCGAGCCCGATGCCCCACGCGCACATCGTCACCACCACCACGCACAAGACCCTCGGTGGTCCGCGCGGCGGCGCGATCCTCACCAACGACGAGACGATCGCCAAGAAGATGCGCTCGGCCGTGTTCCCCGGCCAGCAGGGCGGGCCCCTCGAGCACGTCATCGCCGCCAAGGCCGTGGCCTTCAAGATGGCGCTGCAGCCCGAGTTCGCCGAGCGCCAGCAGCGCACGATCGAGGGTGCGCGCATCCTCGCCGATCGCCTGCTCGCTGCCGACGCGGTCGCCGCGGGCGTCCAGGTCCTCAGCGGTGGCACCGACGTGCACCTGGTGCTCGTCGACCTGCGCAACTCCGAGCTCGACGGCCAGCAGGCCGAGGATCGCCTCCACGAGGTCGGCATCACCGTCAACCGCAACGCCGTCCCGAACGACCCGCGCCCGCCGATGGTCACCTCGGGTCTGCGCATCGGCACGCCGGCCCTGGCCACGCGTGGCTTCGGTGCCGAGGAGTTCACCGAGGTCGCCGAGATCATCGCCGCGGCTCTGCAGCCCGGCGAGGTCGACATCGACGGCCTGCGCAAGCGCACCGCCGTGCTGGCCGAGCGCTTCCCGCTCTACCCCGGCATCAAGCCGTTCACCTCGTGAGCGATCGGCCGGGGGTGGGGGCGTGGTTCCGCCCGGCCGTCCTCGGCCTGCACGTGTTCGCCCTCGCGGCGATCGGCTTCTGCCTGTTCATGGGCTCGTGGCAGCTCGGCTCCTACGACCAGCGCCAGGCCGACGAGCGCGCCGAGCAGGGTCAGACCAGTGCGGTCGCCCTGGAATCGGTGTGGAGTCCGACCGACATCTTCACCACCGACCAGGACCAGCGCCCGGTCACGGTGACTGGCACGTTCCGGCCCGCGGCCGAGCAGCTCTGGGTCACCGGGCGTGAGCACGACGGGCGCGACGGTGTCTGGCTGCTGGCCCCGGTCACGGTCGACGATGCCCAGCTGATGGTCGTGCGCGGATGGGCGCCCAGCCCCGCGGCCACGCTCCCCGAGGTGCCGGGCGGCGAGGTCTCCTTCGAGGCCGTGCTCCAGCCCGGCGAGGAGTCGGCCGCCGGCTGGGACCCCGCCGCTCGCACGATCGGCTCGGTGCGGATCCCCACCCTGTTGAACGAGCTCGGGTACGCCGACCTGTGGTCCGGCTTCGCCATCTCCACGGACCCGCAGGTGGCCGGTGGCCTCGAGGTCGCTGACGTCCCCGAGTCCGACGTGTCCTGGACCGCCGGTGGCCGCAACCTCGGATACGGCCTGCAATGGTGGGTCTTCGCCGCCTTCGCCCTGTTCATGTGGTGGCGGATGGCCCGTGAGATGGTGCTGGGCCGCGCTCGGTAATCTGGGGCAGTGAACGACAGACTCCTGCGCGCTTACCAGGTCATGGCGACCATCGTGGGCCTCAACCTGCTGATCGTGATGGCCGGCTTCATCGGCAAGATCGCCACCGACGCGGGTTCGTGGTGGAACCGCAACCAGGAGACCTTCTTGGTCATCGACCAGGTGCACGGCTTCCTGTTCATGATCCTGATCGTGCTCGTCGCGCGCCTCACGCTGCGCGAGAAGTGGTCGTGGGGCTTCATGCTCAGCGTCATCGTCCTGGCCTGCATCCCGCTGGTGTCCTTCTGGTCCGAGCGCCGCACCACCCACCGCGTGCACGCCGGCCGCCAGCCCGCCGCCGTCTGAGGCCTCAGTCGTCGGAGCCGGGGACGAACAGGTCCTCGATCCGGCACTCGAACACCGCCGCCAGGCGGAACGCCAGCGGCAGCGAGGGGTCGTAGCGACCCTTCTCGATCGAGATGACCGTCTGCCGCGACACTCCGAGCTCGTCGGCGAGCCGCTTCTGCGACCAGCCCCGCTCCTCGCGGATCCGCAGGACGTGGTTGCGCATCAGCCGTCCCGGCGCTTGAGCCACAGCATCCGCACGCCGGCGTCGGCCATCGCGAACGCGACCACCAGGCC
>JBEVDF010000180.1:0-27494 GCA_040514145.1 Aeromicrobium sp. | reverse complement strand
ATGGAGCGCGGCGACCTGCTCGAGGCCAACGGCGCGATCTTCACCGCGCAGGGCAAGGCCCTGAACGAGGTCGCGGCCGACGACGTGCGCATCGGCGTCACCGGAAACCCGGCGAACACCAACGCGCTCATCGCCATGAAGAACGCGCCGAACATCCCGGCCGAGCGCTTCACCGCGCTGACCCGCCTGGACCACAACCGCGCGATCAGCCAGCTGGCCGCCAAGACCGGCGCCAAGGTGGCGGACATCAAGAAGATGACGATCTGGGGCAACCACTCGGCCACCCAGTACCCCGACATCTTCCACGCCGAGGTCGCGGGCCGGAACGCCGCCGAGGTCGTGGGCGACCAGGACTGGATCGAGAACGAGTTCATCCCCACGGTCGCCAAGCGCGGCGCCGCCATCATCGAGGCCCGTGGCGCGTCCAGCGCCGCCTCGGCCGCCTCGGCCACGATCGACGCCGCCCGCGACTGGCTGAAGGGCTCGGCCGAGAACGACTGGGTCTCGATGGCTGTGGCCTCCGACGGCTCCTACGGCGTGCCCGAGGGCCTCATCAGCTCGTTCCCCGTCACGACGAAGAACGGTGACTGGGAGATCGTCCAGGGTCTGGAGATCGACGACTTCAGCCGGGCGCGCATCGACGCCAGCGTGGCCGAGCTCGCCGAGGAGCGCGACGCCGTCACGCAGCTGGGCCTCATCTGATCCACGCAGCACGCAAGCAGGGCCGCCCCACCGGGGCGGCCCTGCTTCGTTGCTGGGGGCGCGCTCAGCTGGGGACGATGAGCGCCAGCACCACGAGCGAGGCGCCGAGGAAGCCCATCCACAGGACGTCGAACAGCTTGCCGCGGACGCGCAGCATGCCGGTGTGGTCGAGCGGGACCACCATCCGGCACGCGGCCGCGACGAGGAACGAGGCTCCGATGACCAGGACGCCCACGCGCCACGGGCCCACCGCGATGAGGCCCAGCCCGACGGCCACCGCCACGAGGTGCAGCAGATAGATCCGCGACCCGTGGCTGCGGGGGAGCTTCACCCCACGTCCTCGGCGGCGGCCTCGCTGAAGTCGACCACGTTGCTCAGCAGCATCGCGCGGGTCATCGGCCCGACGCCGCCGGGGTTGGGCGTGACCCAGCCGGCGGTCTCCCACACGTCCGGCGCGAGGTCGCCGACGATCTTGCCGTCGTCGTCGCGGCTGACGCCGACGTCGAGCAGGGCGGCGCCCGGCTTGACCATGTCGCCGGTGATGATGCCCGGCACGCCGGCGGCGGCGATGACGATGTCGGCGCGGCGCACCTCGGCGGCCAGGTCCTGCGTGCCGGTGTGGCACAGCGTGACGGTGGCGTTCTCGCTGCGGCGGGTCAGCAGCAGCCCCATCGGCCGTCCCACGGTGATGCCGCGGCCGACGACCACGGCGTGCTTTCCGGCGATCTCGACGTCGTGGCGGCGCAGCAGCTCGAGGATGCCGCGCGGGGTGCACGGCAGGGGGGCGGGCTTGCCCAGCACGAGCCAGCCGAGGTTGGTCGGGTGCAGGCCGTCGGCGTCCTTGGCGGGGTCGATGCGGCCGATGACGGCGTTCTCGTCGAGGCCCTTCGGCAGCGGCAGCTGCACGATGTAGAGCGTGCAGTTCGGATCGGCGTTGAGCTGGTCGACCGCGGCCTCGACCTCGGCCTGGCTGGCGTCGGCGGGCAGGTCGATGCGGATCGACTCGATGCCGATCTCGGCGCAGTCCTTGTGCTTGGCGCCGACGTACCAGCGGCTGGCCGGGTCGTCGCCGACGAGGATCGTGCCGAGACCGGGCATGATGCCGCGGGCACGCAGCGCGTCGACCCGCTCGCGGAGCTCGGACTTGATCGTGGCGGCGACGGCCTTGCCGTCGAGGGTCTGGGCGGTCACGGTCCGAGTCTTTCATGGGCGACTCCCGCGGTGCCCGCCGCCCGCGAGCCCATCGGTACCGACGCGGGGCGGGTGGGGCCGGTGGGGCGTGCGGCCCTAGACTTTCCGCATGGCACCCAGGGCACAGCTGTCGCAAGAGCGGAGCCGGCAGCGCCGCGAGGCGCTGCTGGAAGCCGCCGTCGACCTGTTCGTGGACGGGGGCTCACGCGCGGTCACGCACCGGGCGGTGGCCGCCGCCGCGGGGCTCCCGGCCGCCACCACGACCTACTACTTCGCCACGATCGACGAGTTGTTGCGCGAGGCCCTGAATCACCACATCGAGGGCTGGCTCGACACGATGGAGAGCCTCGCCGACATCGACGTCGCCGGACTCATGTCCCTCATCACGCGCGACTCGTCGCTGCAGTTCACGGCGACGATCATGGGCCAGAGAACGCCGGAGAACGCCACCCGCGAGCTCGCGGTCATCCTGGGCGCCGCGCGCGACCCGGAGCTGCGCGAGGCTGCCGTCACGGCGCTGACCACGGCCCAGCACCTGCTCGTGGACTTCCTCCGCAAGGCCGGCATCGCCGACGCCGAGGGGCTGGCCGAGGACATCGCGGCGTTCATCGCCGGGGTCGCGCTGCGCCGGTCGGCCGGCGTCAACGACGAGGAGGAGGAGCCGGCCAAGGTCGTGCGGGCGCTGCGCAACCTCATCGTCGGCCACCTCGTCGAGGACGAGGCGGGCACGCAGATGATGGTCGCGCTGCGCGACCGCACGCTCAGTGGAAGAAGTGACGCGTCCCCGTCACGTACATCGTGACGCCGGCGGCCGCGGCCGCTGCCACCGTCTCGGCGTCGCGCACCGACCCACCGGGCTGCACGATCGCGCGGACGCCCGCGTCGATGAGGATCTGAGGTCCGTCGGAGAACGGGAAGAAGGCGTCCGACGCTGCCACCGCGCCGCGCGCCCGCTCCTGGCCGGCCCGCTCCACCGCGAGGCGGCACGAGTCGACCCGGTTGACCTGACCCATGCCGACGCCGACGGAGGCGCCGCCCTTGGCCAGCAGGATCGCGTTGGACTTCACGGCCTTGCAGGCCCGCCACGCGAAGACGAGGTCGGCGAACGTGTCTGCTTCGGCCGGCTCACCCGCGACGAGGGTCCAGGTGGTGGGGTCGTCGCCCTCGGCGTCGATGAGGTCGCGCTTCTGCAGCAGCAGGCCGCCGCTGACGGGCCGGAACTCCACCGGGATCTCGTGCGTGGGGGCGGGGCAGCGCAGGATCCGGATGTTCTTCTTGGCCTGCAGCACCTCGACGGCGCCGTCCTCGTAGTCGGGGGCGACGATGACCTCGGTGAAGACCTCGGCCACCTGCTGGGCCATCGCGACGGTGACCGGGCGGTTGGCCGCGATGACACCGCCGAACGCCGAGACCGGGTCGCAGGCGTGCGCGCGGGCGTGGGCCTGGGCGACGTCGGTGCCCACGGCGATGCCGCAGGGGTTGGCGTGCTTGATGATCGCCACGGCGGGCTTCTCGTGGGCGAAGGCGGCGCGGCGGGCGGCGTCGGTGTCGAGGTAGTTGTTGAACGACATCTCCTTGCCGTGCAGCTGCTCGGCACCGGCCAGGCCGGGCTGGTCACCGGTGTAGAGCGCGGCGGGCTGGTGCGGGTTCTCGCCGTAGCGCAGCACCGACGAGCGCTCCCACGTGGCGCCGAGGAACGCCGGGAACAGCTCGTCGTCGGCCGGTGCGTAGGACGAGGAGAACCACGACGCGACGGCGACGTCGTAGGCCGCCGTGTGCGCGAAGGCCCGGCCGGCGAGCCGCTTGCGCTGCTCCAGCGAGAAGCCGCCCTGTGCGACGGCCTCGGCGACCTCCCCGTACGCGTCGGGGGAGACGACGACCGCCACCGACGGGTGGTTCTTGGCCGCGGCACGCACCATGGACGGCCCGCCGATGTCGATCTGCTCGACGACCTCGTCGGGCGTCGCACCCGAGGCGACGGTCTCGCGGAACGGGTAGAGGTTGACCACGACGAGGTCGAACGGCTCGATCTCGAGCTCGCGCAGCTGGCGCTCGTGGTCGGGCAGGCGCCGGTCGGCCAGGATGCCGGCGTGCACGCGCGGGTGCAGCGTCTTGACCCGGCCGTCGAGGCACTCGGGGAAGCCGGTCAGCTCCTCGACCGGGGTCACGGGGACACCCGCGGCCTCGATCGTCTTCGCGGTGGACCCGGTGGAGACGATGGAGACGCCCGCGGCGTGCAGGGCGGTGGCCAGCTCGGCCAGCCCGGTCTTGTCGTAGACCGAGACGAGGGCGCGCTTGATGGGACGGGTGTCAGTCATGACTGTTCCTTCGGGTGGAAGCGGATGCGTCGGCCGTCGATCGAGTGGGCCTCGCGGGCGAGGCGCCCGACCCACTCGACCAGCATGGCTCGCTCGGAGGTCTTGATGCGCTCGTGCAGGGAGTCGACGTCGTCGTCGTCCTCGACCGGCACGGCCACCTGCGCCACGATCGGCCCGGTGTCCACACCGGCGTCGACGACGAAGAGTGTGGCTCCGGTGACCTTGACGCCGTAGTCGAGGGCGTCGCGAGGGCCGTGCATGCCCGGGAACGACGGCGACAGGGCGGGGTGGGTGTTGACCGTGCGCCCGCCGAAGCGCGCGAGGAACGCGGGTCCGGTGAGCTTCATGAACCCGGCCAGGACCACGAGGTCGGGCTGGTGCGCCGCCACGGTCTCGGCCAGGGACGCGTCCCACGCCGCGCGGTCGGGATGATCGGCGACACGGTCGACGAAGGTGGGGATGCCGTGCCGCTGCGCCCGGGCGAGCCCCTCGATGCCGTCGCGGTCGGCGCCGACCGCGACGAACCGGGCGCCGTACGCCGGGTCGGCGGAGGCGTCGATCAGGGCCTGCAGGTTGGTACCGGATCCGGAGACCAGCACCACGAGCCGGGTGGGCTCAGGACGAGGCTCGGTCACGTGCAGAACGATAGTGGGCGCCGATCGCGCCGAGGGCGCCGCCCGCCGCCAGCAGCGGAACCGCCACGAGCAGGCTCTGCCAGGCCGGGGGCCCCGCGGACTGCAGCAGGCCCGGGCCCATGCCGCCGCGCGCGGTCTCGATCAGCAGGCCGATCACGACGCCCGCCACGGCCCCGGCGAGGGCGCCGTCGCCGATGGCACGACCCCAGGTCCGGTGCGCGGCCGGCATGCGGGTGTGGGCGACGAGCCCCGCGGCCACGCCCGCCGCAAGGGGGATCAGGGTCAGCACGACGACCCAGCCGCCGAAGGGGCCCGGGTCGGGCAGGGCCGCGAGCGGCGGGAAGCCGGGGACCTGGCCCAGCGCCGAGCCGGCGAGGTCGACCGACGTGTCGGTGCCGAGCGTGAAGCCGGGGCCGAGCAGCACCGAGGTGGTCCACAGCACGAGAGTGGGCAGCGCCAGCAGGCACATGAGGCCCAGCAGCACGGGACCGCCGGGGTCGAGCGTGGCCCACAGGTCGGCGGCCTGGTCCAGATGCAGAACGAGCATCACGAAGGTGAGGACGGCGGCGCCGCCGAGCAGGCCGATCACGCCGGTGGCGGCGCCGTCGGCGACCGGGATCCACCGCGGCGCGAGACCGAGCCACGCGATCCCCGCCTGCCGGGAGGCCGCCCACGCCGCGGGAAGGCCGACGACGACGAAGGCGCCGAACGCGGCGCGCACGAACGACGTGGAGTTCGCGTCGGTGGTGGTGGCGGCCGAGCAGATGCCCGCGAGGACGCCGGCCACGCCACCGGTCATCGCCCCGAAGGCCCCGGGGTCGGCGACGGGGGTCCGCAGGACGAGGTGGGTGAGCACGAGGACCAGCACGATCACGACGATCGTGGCGCCGACGGGCACCAGGTCGAGCCGCGCCCCGCCGCTGGTCAGCGTGGCGCCCACCGAGACCAGCCACGTGCGGATCGCCGATCGGACGAGGTCGGCCGTGGATCCGGCCACCGTCGTCGACGAAGTGGCGGCACCGGCGATCAGGATGCTGAGGACCGTCGATCCGACGGCGGTGAGGATCGCCGGGCGCCACTGATCGGCAGCACGGGACTCGGGCACCTCACCATCCAACCGGTATCGTGGCGGGGATTCCGACAGCACACGCCGGGGATGATCGAAGGAGGAAGGCAATGACTCGTGTCGACGAGTTCGACGCCTTCTACTCCTCCACGCAGCGCGTGACCCTCGTCACGACGTACGCCAAGTGCGGCGATCGGGAGGTGGCGCGCGAGGCGACGATCGAGGCGTACCGCCACGCGTGGCGCCAGTGGTCGCGCGTCTCGTCCGGCGACCCGGCCGCCTTCGTGCGGGCCGAGGCGTGGAAGGGCACCGCCCTCAGCCGCGGCACCCATCCGTGGCGTCGCAAGCGAAGCCACGACACCGACACGGCGCTGCTGGCACAGCTGGCCGACCTCGATCAGCCGTCGCGCCGCCTGATCAGCCTGATGACCATCGCCGACGTCGACCTCGACGAGGCCGCGCGCGAGGTGGGCGTCGACGACGAGTCGGCCCTCGAGCTCGCCTCCCGCGGGTTCAGCCGCGTCGAGGAGGGCCTCGGCGCGACGATCGACGAGGTCGTCGAGCGGATGCGCGCCCTCGCGGTCGTCACCGCGGGCGTCGACCTGCCCACCGCGGCCGAGATCCGCCGCTCCGCCACGCGGGGCGCGCGCCGCAACGCCGTGCTCCTGGTGGCTGCCGCGCTCGCGCTGGTGCTGTTCGGCGGTGCGTTCGTCGCCCAGGGTGACGCCACCGCCCGCCAGTCCGCCCTGCCCGACCGCGAGAAGATCGGCGCCGAGTCGCGCGACGTCGTCCTGGACTCGCACAACATCGGCACCGACGACCTGCTCTCGGCCGAGGAGGTCGCGAACCTGCGTCCCGACTCGGCGTGGACGATCGAGGCGACCGACACCGACCCGGCCAACAAGACCCCCTACGCGACGTGCCCGACCACGCGTTTCGCCGATCCCGACCCGCTCAAGGTGTTCGTCCGCGCCTTCACCGACGACTCCGGCGACCGGGTCGCCCAGGCGATCGAGGTCTCGCGCTCGCAGGAGGCCTCCGAGGCCGCGTTCAACCGCCTCGTGTCGTTCTACGCAGGCTGCGAGCACCCGCGCACGCGCCTCGTCGACGCGTACCGGGTCGAGCGGCCGTTCGGCGACTTCCAGATCCTGCGCCTGCAGTCGTACCGCTCGCCGAGCCGCTTCATCACCGTGGGCCTGGCCCAGTCCGGCGCCCTCACCAGCACGCTCGTGCACGAGTCGCCGGGTACGAAGCGCACCGACGTCCGCCAGTTCGCTCGGGTCCTGAACGAGTCCATCAGTCGCGTCTGCGCGGACTCCGGCGGCGACTGCTCGACCCGCTTCACCGTGACGCCCACCGTGCCGCCTGCCGTGGGCAAGTACCCCGAGTTCCTCGGCGTCGTGGACCTGCCGCCCGTGCGGACGATCGACAGCGTCTGGAGCGCCAGCGCGCCGATGCCCGTCACCGACCAGAACCCCACGGCCACGGTGTGCGACGACACGAAGTTCACCGACCCCTCGGTCGTGTCCGCCCAGTCGCGTGTCTTCGCGATCCCCGAGGCCACCGAGCTGCCCGACCAGTTCGCGCTCACCCAGACCGTGGTGCGCCTGAAGACCCCTCAGGCGGCCAAGAAGCTCGTCGACGGCGTCGCCAAGCGCCTCGACAAGTGCGCCGACGGCGACCTGCCCGCCGAGGTCGGCGACGTCAAGCGCGTCCGCGGGCCCGGCTTCTCCGGCACGTCGTGGCGCGTGGGCCTCGAGGTCGGCAAGGACCAGGTCATCAACTACCGCATGGGCATCGTGCGCCGCGGCTCCAACGTCACCCAGGTCCTCTTCCCGCCCGCCGGCAAGTACGCCATCTCCGGCGCCGAGTTCCGCGCGGTCCTCAAGCGCGCCGGCGAGCGCCTCGCGCACGCACCGGAGTAACCGGGGAATCGGTCACTCCACGACGAAGCCCCCGCGACCGTGAGGTCGCGGGGGCTTCGTGCTGAGGTGACTCAGAGTGCCTGCAGGATCTCCCGCATCAGGGCAGCGGTCTCGGACGGCGTCTTGCCGACCTTGACCCCGGCGGCCTCGAGGGCCTCCTTCTTCGCCTGGGCGGTGCCCGACGAGCCCGACACGATGGCGCCGGCGTGGCCCATCGTCTTGCCCTCGGGGGCCGTGAAGCCCGCGACGTAGCCGACGACCGGCTTGGTGACGTGCGCCTTGATGTACTCGGCCGCACGCTCCTCGGCGTCGCCGCCGATCTCGCCGATCATCACGATCGCCTTGGTGTCGGGGTCGTTCTCGAACGCCTCGAGCGCATCGATGTGCGTCGTGCCGATGATCGGGTCGCCGCCGATGCCGATGGCGGACGTGAAGCCGAAGTCACGCAGCTCGAACATCATCTGGTAGGTCAGCGTGCCCGACTTGGACACGAGGCCGATCGGGCCCGCACCGGCGATGGTCGCCGGGGTGATGCCGGCCAGCGCCTGCCCGGGGCTGATGATGCCGGGGCAGTTCGGGCCGATGATGCGGGTCTTCTTGCCCTGGGCGTAGGCCCAGAACTCCGCGGTGTCCTGGACCGGCACGCCCTCGGTGATGATCACGAGCAGGCCGATCTCGGCGTCGATCGCCTCGATGACGGCGTCCTTCGTGAACGCGGGCGGGACGAACGCGACCGACACGTCGGCGCCGGTCTTCTCGATCGCCTCGGCGACCGAGGCGAACACGGGAAGCTCGACGTCGTTGCCGTCGGCGTCGACGTGCGTGACCGTGGTGCCGGCCTTGCGCGCGTTGACACCGCCGACGACGTTCGTGCCGGACTTCAGCATCAGTGCGGTGTGCTTGGTGCCCTCGCCGCCGGTGATGCCCTGGACGATGACCTTGGATTCAGAGGTGAGATAGATCGCCATGTTTCGTCCTTATGCGTTCGCGAGCTCGGCGGCCTTGTCGGCGGCACCGTCCATGGTGTCGACGAGGGTGACCAGCGGGTGGTTCAGTTCGTTCAGGATCGCCCGGCCTTCCTCGACCTTGTTGCCGTCGAGGCGCACGACGAGCGGCTTCTTGGCCTCGTCGCCGAGGATCTCCAGCGCGCCCTTGATGCCGTTCGCGACCGCGTCACACGAGGTGATGCCGCCGAAGACGTTCACGAACACGCTCTTGACCTGCGGGTCGTGGAGGATGACGTCCAGGCCGTCGGCCATGACCTGCGCCGAGGCGCCGCCGCCGATGTCCAGGAAGTTGGCCGGCTTGACGCCGCCGTGGTCCTCACCGGCGTACGCGACGACGTCGAGCGTGCTCATGACGAGCCCCGCGCCGTTGCCGATGATGCCGACCTGGCCGTCGAGCTTGACGTAGTTCAGGCCCTTGGACTTGGCCTTGACCTCGAGCGGGTCGGTGGCGTCGTTGTCCACGAACGCCTCGTGCTCGGGGTGGCGGAAGTCGGCGTTCTCGTCGAGCGAGACCTTGCCGTCGAGGGCCTCCAGCTTGTCGCCCTCGAGACGCGCCAGCGGGTTGACCTCGACCAGCGTGGCGTCCTCTTCGACGAAGACCTTCCACAGGGCCTGGATCATGTCGACGGCCTGGTCGGCCAGCTCGGCCGGGAACTTCGCGTCGGCGACGATCTCGCGGGCCTTCGCCTCGTCGACGCCGGTGCCGGCATCCACGGGGATCTGGCGCACGGCCTCGGGGTTGGTCTTGGCGACCTCCTCGATCTCGACGCCACCCTCGACGCTCGCGATGCACAGGTAGCTGCGGTTCGCGCGATCGAGCAGGAACGAGAAGTAGTACTCCTCGACGGGGGGCGTGGCCGGCGTGACGAGCACGCGGTTGACCGTGAGGCCCTTGATCTCCATGCCGAGGATGTTCGAGGCGTGCTCGAAGGCCTCGTCGGGGGTCTTGGCGAGCTTGACGCCGCCGGCCTTGCCGCGGCCTCCGGCCTTGACCTGCGCCTTGATGACGGTCACGCCACCGATCTGCTCGGCGGCGGCCTTGGCCTCTTCGGCCGTGGTGACCACGGTGCCGAGAGTCGTCGCAACGTTGTGCTTGGCGAAGAGTTCCTTCGCCTGATACTCCATCAGATCCACGGTGACGTCCTTAATGGTGGGATTCGCTGTGGTTCGGCGGGCGCCGTGGACGCGACGTCGCCGAAGCCCTCGCGACTCTACCTGCCGTGAGCCGCACGTTTCGCCGTGGGTTTGTAAACGTGAGTTGAAACACCGTCCCACTTCGTGGACGTGCGGCTTCGACTTTCCTCTGGTATTCGTGTCCGAACGCGGAGTCACTTCGACAAAGGGTTGGAATCTCGGCCTCGGGTTCCCCTAGACTCGGCGAGTCCGTTTGCCTGACCCCCGGAGGCTCACCGTATGGCCGAATTCGATCGCTCCCGAGCGAGCGGTCGGTCGACCCCGGATGCAGACGAAGCACCCCGGACCGTCGGCTCGCGGCGCGCCTCGCGCCCCGTCGAGCAGGACTCCGACTCGACCGTCGTCATGAAGGCGCTCAGCCCTCAGTCGACCACCCAGACCTACAGCGTCGGCCGCCGCGCGAAGCAGCCCACTCCGGTGGCCGGCTCTCGCCGCGCGCACGCTCCGGTCGCCACCGCGCTTCCCGAGCCCGTGGCCGCCGTGCAGTCCGAGGACACCATCGTGTTCCCCGCGATCGGTTCGATCCCCGAGGGCCGCATCCCCGGTGCCCGCCGTGCCCGCCGCGCCGCCGCGGCCACCGGCCGCACCCGGCTCCTCGCCGGTGTCGCCGCGGTCCTCGTCGCGGCCGTCGGCTCGATCAGCGTCACCTCGCCCGGCCTGCTCGCCGGTGCCGACGCGGCCCTGGCCAAGAACTACGTCGGCGCGAACGCCACCAACGCGGTGGACGTCTCCCGCAGCTACGACCGCGAGCTCGCGATCCAGAAGCCGCTGCAGGCCCAGCAGGTCCAGAAGGCCCTGGCGCAGTACACCGCGTCGAAGGTCAAGTCCGCCGAGCGGCGCGCGGACGAGATCGTCAAGAACCAGTGGGTCATCCCGGTCGTCGGCTACCGGCTCACGGCGCGCTTCGGCCAGGGCGGCGGCTACTGGAGCAGCGGCCGGCACACCGGCCTGGACTTCGCCGGTCCGTCGGGCTCCACGATCGTCTCGATGGCGGCCGGCACGGTCACCTCGACCGGCTACGAGGGCGCCTACGGCAACCGCACGATCATCACCCTCGCCGACGGCACCGAGGTCTGGTACTGCCACCAGAGCTCGGTCTCGGTCAGCGTGGGCCAGCAGGTCGCTCCCGGCGACGTCATCGGCGCCACCGGCTCCACCGGCAACGTGACCGGCCCGCACCTGCACCTCGAGGTGCACCCCGGCGGCGGCGGCCCGGCCGACCCGTACGCGGCCCTCGTCGCGCACGGCGTCACGCCCTGATCGCTCCCGCATCAGCGGCGGTTCCGCCTCGCTCTCGGTGATCGAGTAGCAGGGCCAGGAACGTGCACGCGCCTGGAGATCACACCTCGGCTCAGAGCTTCTCCAGCGGCGCATAGCGCAGCAGCAGGCGCTTGACCCCGGCCGAGCCGAAGTCGACGCTGGCCACCGAGTTCTGGCCCGTGCCCTCCACCGTGACGACCGTGCCCAGGCCGAAGCTGTCGTGCGTGACGCGATCGCCGGGCGACAGCGACACGACCTCGCCGGAGGTCTTCTTCTTCGAGCGCGCGGCCACGGTGGACGACCGGAACGAGGCGGCGGGGGTGCGTGGGACCCACTCGGTGGGCGCACTGGCCTCGCGCCTCCAGTCGATCAGGGTCGGCGGGATCTCGTCGAGGAACCGCGAGGCAGGGTTGTACGACGGAGCGCCCCATGCCGAGCGCACGGTGGCGCGGGTGAGGTAGAGCCGCTCGCGGGCGCGGGTGATGCCGACGTAGGCCAGCCGGCGCTCCTCCTGGAGCTCGGCCGGGTCGCTGAGCGACCGCAGGTGCGGGAACACGCCGTCCTCGAGGCCGGTGAGGAACACCACGGGGAACTCCAGGCCCTTGGCCGTGTGCAGGGTCATCAGCGTGACGACGCCGTCCTCGGCGTCGGGCAGCGAGTCGGCGTCGGCGACCAGCGCCACCCGCTCGAGGAAGGCATCGAGCGAGCCCGCGGCCAAGGTGACGTCGGGATCGGGCTCCTCGCCCTCCTCCAGCGTGGAGGCCGAGGCGACGAACTCGCGCGCCACCGCCACCAGCTCGGCGAGGTTCTCCACGCGGGTCTCGTCCTGCGGGTCGGTGCTGTTCTCGAGCACGGTGAGGTAGCCCGACTTCGTCAGCGCGGCCTCCAGCACGGCGTCGGCCGGCGCGCCCGAGGCGGCCAGGTCCATCAGCTCGGACATCGTGGTCGCGAACGCGGACACCGCGGTGCGGGAGCGGGTGGCCAGCTCGTCGATCTCGTCGACGCGGGTCATCGCCTCCCAGAAGCTGATGTCGTGGCGCGAGGCGAAGCGCTCGAGCGCGCCCTCGGCCCGGTCGCCGATGCCGCGCTTGGGCTCGTTGAGGACGCGACGCATCGAGACGGCGTCGCGGGGGTTCACGAGGACGCGCACGTAGGCCAGCGCGTCCTTGACCTCCTTGCGCTCGTAGAAGCGGACCCCGCCGACGACGCGGTAGGGCAGCCCCACGCGGATGAACACCTCCTCGAACACACGGCTCTGCGCGTTGGTGCGGTAGAACACCGCCACGTCGCGGGCGGCGGCGATGCCCTCGTCGGAGAGCCGGTCGATCTCGTCGGCGATGAACTGAGCCTCGTCGCGCTCGTCGTCGCCGACGTAGCCCACCAGCTTCTCGCCGTCGCCCTGCGCCGACCAGAGCTTCTTCTCCTGGCGCGCGGGGTTGCGGCTGATGACGGCGTTGGCGGCCGCGAGGATGTTCTGGGTGGAGCGGTAGTTCTGCTCCAGCAGCACCGTGTCGGCGTTCGGGTAGTCGTCCTCGAACTCGAGGATGTTGCGGATCGTGGCGCCGCGGAAGGCGTAGATCGACTGGTCGGAGTCGCCCACGACCATGAGGTCGGACTCCTCGTCGCACAGCTCCTTGATCAGCGTGTACTGCGCGTGGTTGGTGTCCTGGTACTCGTCGACCAGCACGTGCCGGAACCGGCGGCGGTAGGTCTCGCGGACGTCGGGCCACAGCTGCAGCAGGTGGACCGTGTTCATGATGATGTCGTCGAAGTCCATCGCGTTGGCGGCCGTGAGCCGGCGCTGGTACTCCGCGTAGCACTGGGCGTACGTCTCCTCGGTGCCGTTGGTGGCCCGGCGTCCGGCCTCCTCGTGGTCGACGAGCTCGTTCTTGTGGTTCGACACCCAGTTCAGGACCGCGCGCGGGTTGACCTTCTTCGGGTCCAGGTCGAGGTCCTTGACGACGAGGGTCATCAGCCGACGCGAGTCGGCGGCGTCGTAGATGCTGAACGACGACGTGAAGCTGAGCTTGTCGGCCTCGCGGCGCAGGATCCGCACGCAGGCGGAGTGGAACGTGGAGACCCACATCATCCGGGCCCGACCGCCCACCAGCTCGGCGACGCGCTCGCGCATCTCGGCGGCGGCCTTGTTGGTGAAGGTGATGGCCAGGATCGACCCCGGGTGGGCGCCGCGGGCGGCGATGAGCCACGCGATCCGCCGGGTGAGGACGCGCGTCTTGCCCGAGCCGGCGCCGGCCACGACGAGCAGCGGACCGCCCGTGTGCGACACCGCGGTGCGCTGGGCGTCGTTCAGCCCTTCGAGCAGCTCGTCCGACCGGGCCGTGCGCCGCCGGGGCGCGGACGCCTCGGGGTCGGAGGGGTCGGCGGGGCCGGGACGTGACGGTCGGGCGGAAGGCACGGGAAATGGCAGGGTCATCGCAGGATCCAGCCTAGTCGCGCGGGCCGACAGCCCGGGCGGGAGACGGAGGCTGCGCGGCGGTGCGGGCTGTCGTCGCTACCGTGAGCGGCATGCGCGAGAGGGGAGTGGGCCTGACCGCGGCCGGCTTCGTCCTCGCGATGCTGCTCACGACGGTGCTGGTCCGGGTGGACCCGGCATCGGACCTCCCGGGCCTGACCCAGGCCGCGCCGCGCGAGATCCCGGTGGCGGTCGTGGGTCCCGATCCCGATGCCGAGACGATGCGCGACGCCCTCAACGGGCCCGAGGAGCACGAGATCGCGGCGCGGGTCAGCCCGTCGCGCACGGCCGCCGCATCGAGCCTGCGGCACCGCGCCGTGAGCGCCGTCGTGGTGATGGGCGAGGGCGACCGGCACACCCTCTGGGTCGCCAGCGCCGGCGGCACGGCGGAGGCGGAGAAGGTCCAGGAGGTGGTCGCTCGCACGCTGGCGATCAGCGGCCAGGAGGTGCGGGTCGTCGACCGGATCGCGGTGGGGGAGCGCGACCCCCGCGGGGCGGGTCCGTTCCGGCTCGGCACGGCCTGGGCCGTGCTCGGCGTGGCGTTCGCCGCCCTGCTGGGCCTCGTGTTCGGGGCCCGGTCCGCCAGCCCGTCGCTCGTCATCCTGCGGTTCGGGGGCCTGGCGGCCGGCGCGGTCGTGGCCGGGCTCGGTGGAGCCTTCCTCAGCGAGGTGGTGATCGGCCGCTTCGACGCGCCCTTCCTTCTGCTCGCCGGGCTGGGAGCGCTCGTGGTGCTCGGGGTCGGATCGGTGACCCTCGCCCTGATCGCGTGGTTCGGCCGGCTGGGGCTCGCCCTCGGGATCCTCGGCCTGCTGATCGGGATCCCCGGCGCGATCGGCGCCTGGCCGCTGACGCCCATGCCGGTGGTGTGGCCCACGCTGCTGGCCTGGCTGCCGCCGGGCGCGGCCACCTGGGCGATCCGGGGCCTGGCCCACTTCGACGGCGTCGGCGTCGAGCGGGTCGTGCTGATGATGGCGCTCTGGACCATGATCGGGCTGACCGCGACCACGGTCGCGGCCACGGAGGTCGAGCCGCAGCGGGCCCTGCGCGACCTGCATCCCTCCTTGCGCCGACGCCCCGTCGCGGCCACGATCGGGGCGTTCGTCCTCGCGGGGATCCTCGTCGTGACGCCCGCCCTGCCGGCGTTCACCACGAACGACCTCGATCCGCCCGTCACGGTGACGTGCCGTCCCGTGAGCGAGCCGCGGAACGTCGAGGAGCTCAACCATCGGATCGACACGGTCCCTGACGTCGCCGGCTTCGTCGGTGGCGACGTGGGGGCCAGCACGACGCTCGAGGACGGTCGACGGCTGTTCGTCTTCGGCGACACGATCCGGCGGCCCGGCTACGCCAGTCGCACGATGGTGCGCAACTCGATGCTCCTGTTCGGTCCGACGTGCGTCGGGCTGGTGCAGCGGCGCGACCGCGGCGCGATGATCCCCGACCGGGCGGACGGCGTGGGCTACTGGCCGATGTCGGTCGCCGCGGTCGACCTCGGTCGCGACCTCGTCGGGGTGATGGCGCAGCGGGTCCGCCAGACCGGGGACGAGCTCTTCGAGTTCGAGAACCTCGGGCCCTCGGTGGCGATCTTCCGGGCCGAGCCGGGCCGGGCGCCCGTGCTGCAGCGGGTGGTCGACCTCGGGAAGGACGATCCCGATCCGTCGCGGCCCACGTGGGGCGCGGCGGCCACGGTGGTCGGCGACGCGGTCTACCTGTACGGCACCAGCCGGGAGGATGACGCGGGATTCGGATGGGGCGTCTCGGTGGCCCGCGTGAAGCTGCTCGACGTCACCGACCAGTCGAAGTGGCGCTACTGGGACGGCCAGCGGTGGCAGCGCGATGCCGACCGGGCCTCCACCCTCATCGGCCAGGCCGACGGGGTGTCCCAGACGTTCTCGGTCTTCCGTGAGGGCGACCGGTGGTACGCGCTGAGCAAGCGGGCCGACTTCATCGGCACCGACCTCGTGGTGTGGACGGCGCCCGGGCCGACCGGGCCCTTCACGGCGGCGCCGCCGGTCGCGCAGATCCCGTCGACGGCCTCGGAGCTGCGGTACATGCCGCTCGCGCACCCCGGGCTGTTCCCGAAGGACGGCACGATGGTCGTCTCGGTCAGCCGGAACACGGCCGACGGCGACGTCCAGGCCGATCCGAGCCTCTACCGACCCGAGTTCCTGAGGGTCGACCTGCCCTGAGCCCGGACCCCACGTGGTTTCTGGCCGCTCTCCGAGGGCTTACCGTGAGGGGTCGGGACCTCTCAGGTCCCCCAGCAAGGGAACCCCTATGGCCGATACGGCCGCTGCAACGCCCCGCACGCCCCTCACCATCGGTCTCCTGGCCCAGTCGCGCAAGGAGAACGAGCACCGCCTGCCCGTCCATCCGAGACACCTGGCCGACATCGAGCCCGAGCTGCGCCCGTTCATCCAGCTGGAGCAGGGCTACGGGAAGGACTTCGGCGTCACCGACGCGGAGCTCGCGCCCCTCGTCGGGCGGATCGCCTCGCGGGAGGAGCTGATCGCCGACTGCGACGTCATCGTGCTGCCCAAGGTCCAGGCCGAGGACCTGGCCCAGATGCGTGAGGGGCAGACCGTCTGGGGCTGGCCGCACTGCGTGCAGGACGCCGCGCTGACCCAGGTCGCGATCGACCGCCGGCTGACGCTCATCGAGTTCGAGGCGATGAACCACTGTACCGAGGACGGCCGCTTCGCGCTGCACGTCTTCCACAAGAACAACGAGCTGGCCGGGTACTGCTCGGTCCTGCACGCGTTGCAGCTCGCCGGCCGCACCGGCGACTACGGCCGCCGGATGAAGGCCACCGTCATCGGCTTCGGGGCCACGGCGCGCGGCGCCGTCACGGCCCTCAACGCGCACGGCGTCAGCGAGGTGCACGTGCTGACCCATCGCGACGTCGCCGCGGTCGGATCGCCGATCCACGGCACGCAGATCGTGCAGCTCGAGCGCGGCGGGGAGGGCGACGACCCCGACGACCTGTGGGCCCAGACCCCGGACGGCATGGTGCCGGTGGCCGAGTTCCTGGCCGGCAACGACGTCATCGTGAACTGCGTGCTGCAGAACCCCGATGCGCCGCTGACCTTCCTCGACGAGAGCGACCTCGGCACGATCTCGGCCGGCACCATCGTCGTCGACGTCTCGTGCGACGAGGGCATGGGCTTCAGCTGGGCCCGGCCCACCACGTTCGACGAGCCGACGTTCACCGTGGGCGACAACGTCCTCTACTACGCCGTCGACCACAGCCCGTCACTGCTGTGGGACTCGGCCACGTGGGAGATCAGTGCGGCGCTGCTGCCCCATCTGGAGACGGTCATGGCCGGACCCGCGGCGTGGGACGCCGCGCCGGTCATCTCGCGGGCGATCGAGATCCGCGACGGCGTCGTGGTGAACCCGGCGATCCTGTCGTTCCAGCAGCGCGCCGCGGCCTACCCGCACCTCGCGCTCGCGGCGAGCTGAGGCTCAGCGCTTCTCGCAGGCGATCGTGCCGCGGAGGCCGGCCCGTCCCACTTTTGGACACGGATTCACGCCAGTCACGCCGATCCACGTGAATCCGTGTCCAAAAGTGGAGGGGGGCGGGCGGAAGGGGCGGGCGGGAGAGGGTCGGTGGCTCAGATCAGCCGGCGGTCGTTGGCCCAGCGGGTGAGCTCGTGCCGGCTCGACAGCTGGAGCTTGCGCAGGACGCTGGAGACGTGGGTCTCGACGGTCTTGACGGAGATGAACAGCTCCTTCGCGACCTCCTTGTACGCGTACCCGCGCGCGATGAGGCGCATGACCTCGCGCTCGCGCTCGGTGAGGCGGTCGAGGTCCTCGTCGACCTGGGCCACCGCGATCGTCCCGGCGAACGCGTCGAGCACGAACCCCGCCAGTCGCGGGCTGAACACGGCGTCGCCGCCGGCCACCCGCTCGATCGCGTCGAGCAGCTCCGGCGCCGAGATGTTCTTGGTGACGTAGCCGCGGGCACCGGCGCGGATGACCCCGATGACGTCCTCGGCGGCGTCGCTCACCGAGAGGGCCAGGAAGGTCACGGTCGCTCCCGCGCGCCGGATGACCTCGGGCCCACCGCCACCGGGCAGATGCACGTCGAGCAGGACCACGTCGGGTCGCACGTCGGAGATGGCGGCGACCGCCGTGTCGACGTCCTCGGCCTCCCCGACCACCTCCACGCGGCCGCTGCCGAGCCGCTCGAGCTCGGCGCGGACTCCGGTGCGGAACATCGCGTGGTCGTCGACGACCAGCACGGACAGGACACTCATGACTTCTCCTTGTCGCCGTTGGAGACCGGCATGGTCAGCGCGACCTCCGTGCCGGACTCGGGTGTGCTGCGGACACGTGCCGTGCCGCCGTGGCGCTCGGCGCGGCCGATGATCGAGCCGCGCACGCCGAGCCGGTCGTCGGGCACCGCGGCGGGATCGAACCCCGTGCCGCGGTCGCGGACGAACACCTCGATGCGGTCGCCGTGCTCGCCGCTGACGCGCTCGGCGTAGACGTCGACCCGATCCGCACCGGAGTGCTTGGCGGCGTTGACGACCGCCTCGACCGTGGCGGCGAGCAGGGCGCGGAGGCCGTCGTCGGGGACCGCGTCGCCCACGGTGACGACCTCCACGGGGACGCGGTGGTTGGTCTCGACCTCGGCGGCGAGGTCACGCAGGGCGGTGGCGAACGTGGCGGTCTCGTCCTGGCGCCCGTAGAGCCAGTCGCGCAGCTCGCGCTCCTGACGCCGGGCCAGGGTGGCCACGGCGGCGGGATCGTCGGCGTTCTTCTGCAGCAGCGCCAGGGTCTGCAGCACGGAGTCGTGCAGGTGGGCGGCGACGTCGGCCCGCTCCTGCGAGCGGATGCGCTCGCGCCGCTCCTCGCCGAGGTCGGTCCACAGGCCCAGGATCCAGGGCCCGAGAATCAGCACGAGCCCGACCACCGCGATCGCCAGGGCGGCGGCGAAGTCGACGGCGGCCGACCAGCCGCGGTTCACGGTCAGGACGTAGATGGCGCCGAGGCCGATGAGGGACACGCCCACGAGCAGGCGGACCGCGAACGCCGGCCCGCGCGTCTGGCGCAGCCAGGAGTTCCACGTCGCGTCGTCGAAGATCCGCCACACCAGCGCCACCCCGGTGACCACCAGGAGCAACGGCATCATCCAGCCCTGGAGCCAGCCGCCGCCCAGCGCCATCAGACCGAGGATGCCGAGCCCGACCGCCCCGATCGCGAGGCTCTGGACGACCTCGCGGCGCGACGGGCCCCGGTTCGGTCCGCGCAGCCCGCGGCGTCGGGCCGAGGCCAGGCCGGGGGAGTCGTCCACCGGCGCCTGCAGGGGCAGGAACCACCACAGCAACAGGTACGCCAGCAGGCCGGTGCCGTGGACGAAGGTGGCCACGACGAACCCGACGCGCACCCACACCACGGGCAGGCCGAGATGCTCGGCGAGACCGGCGCTGACGCCCGCCACGATGCGCGCGTCGGCGGGACGATACGCGCGGCGGTAGCCGTCGGCCGGGCGCCGGCCGGTGCCGGCGGCGTCGGAGGCGGCGGTCGTCATGACCCCACCCTCACACGCGGGCGCGCGCGGACGCCATCAGGTGCGACCCCGGTCCGTCGCCGAGGCGTCTCGGGGGAGGACCAGGGGTTCACCCGATGGTGCTCGCCGCCGGCGCTGGGCAGGCTGGTGCCATGAGTTCTCCCACCCCCGGCTCGCAGCTGGACGCCCTGAGGCGCTCCACCGATGACAAGCTGCTCGGCGGCGTCTCGGGCGGCATCGCTCGGGCCCTCAACATCGACCCCGTCATCGTGCGGATCGGCTTCGTCGTGCTGACGGTCGCCGGGTTCGCCGGACCGATCCTCTACGCGGCCTGCTGGCTGCTCATCCCCGCCGAGGGATCCGAGCGCAGCGTCCTCGGCGACGCCTTCGACCTCAAGTCCGACTCGCAGTTGCGGACGGTCGGCCTGATCGTGGCGGGCGTCATCGCCCTCGCCGCCGTGCTCGGGGACACCACGTGGGGACTCGGCGGCTGGTTCTGGTGGCCGCTGTGGATCCTGGTGTGGCTCGCCGTGCCGGTCGCCCTCGCCGTCCTCTTGTGGCGACTCGTGACCCGGTCCCGGCGGCAGCCGGCTCCGCCGCAGTTCGCGCCGCCCCCGCCCTACCAGCCGGCCCCGGCGGCCGGGACGTTCGCCGCCTCCGGTGACCCGACCACGTCCCTGACAGGAGACGACGAGATGACCACCCCCCTGAGGCCCGACGCGTCGGACACCCACGAGCCGACCACCGACGAGCCGACCACCGTGCTGGACGACCCCGGCCCTCCCGGGACGCCTCCGGGCCCGCCGCCCACCCCGGTGATGCCGCCCGCCCGCCCGCGGCAGCGCTGGTCGCCTGCCCTCCTGCTCCTGACCCTGTCGGCGATCATCGCCGCGCTGGGTGCCCTCGGACTCTGGTCGGTCACGCAGGAGCCCCTGGACGCCGCGGTCTACCCGGCCGTCGCGCTGGGCATCGTCGCCGCCGGACTGTTCGTCGGGACGAGGATCGGCCACCCGGGCGCCCTGGTGCCGCTGGGCGTCCTGCTGATCCCGGTCCTGGCGGTCGCCTCCGTCGCGCCCAACCTCTCGGCCGGCGAGATCGACCTGCGGCCCACCACGGCCGCCGCGATCGCCGAGCCCATCGAGCAGGGCTTCGGGCGGGTCCACGTGGACCTCACGTCGATCCAGGACCCGCAGACCCTCTCCGGACGCACGCTCGAGATCGACAACGGCGTGGGCGAGACCATCGTGGTGGTGCCCGAGGGCCTCGACGTCGCCGTCGACGCCGAGCTCTCCGCCGGCGGTCGCATCCAGGTCTTCGACCGCGTCACCGACGGCCAGAACCCCTCACTCGAGAGGCCCTCCGACGCCCCCGGGGCCTATCGCATCGTGATCAACGGCACGGCGGGCGAGATCCAGGTGGTTCGTCCATGAACACCCATCCGATGCGCTGGGACGCGCTGGTCTTCGGCGTCCTGTTCACCCTGGTCCTCACGGGCTGGGCGGCGCTCCACTACGACCTCGCGAGCGCCGACGGCCTGGCCGTCGCCGGGCTCGTCACCCTCATCGTCGCCGGACTCGCCGGCATCGCCCTGACCCTCAGGAGGACCTCATGAACCCCACGCCCGGACCCAAGAAGCTCACCCGCAGCACCACCGACAAGTGGCTCGGCGGCGTGTGCGGCGGGCTGGCCGAGTACACCGGCGTGGACGCCACGCTGATCCGCATCATCACCGTGGTGCTGGTCGTGGTGGGCATCGGGACGACGCTCCTGGTCTACCTCGCCGCCTGGCTGCTGATGCCGCAGGCGCCGGTCACCGACGTGTGGAGCCCGCCGACGACAGATGGACCGACCGCGCCGCCACCGCCGTCTGCGTGAAGTCCGAGAACACCCCGTCGACCCCGGCGGCGTAGAAGGCCAGCAGCTCGGCCGTCGCGTCGCCGGGGTCGGCCTCGTTCTGGCTCGTGCGCCACTGGACGGGCAGGAAGTTGTTCTCGTTGCGCATCGTCCAGATGTGCACGAACAGGCCCACGGCATGCGCGTCGCGCACGAGGTCGGTCTCGCCGAGCAGGTTCTGGTGCCGGTCGCGTGCGATGACGAGGCTCTTGTTGGGTCCGATGCCCTGGGCGTACTGGGCGATCTTCGCCAGCTCGGCGGGAGCGGTCAGCGCCGCGTAGTCGCGCGGGTCGTAGGTCGCGACGAGGTCGTACGGGCCGCCCTTGCGCTCCATGAGCTGCACCAAGGGCAGTGACGTGCGGTCGCGCAGGGCCTTGAGGTTCGCCGTCTCCATCGACTGGATCACGACCTTGGCGCCCTCGCGGTTGAGCCCGCGGCGGTCGAGGACCTCGAGCAGCCGGTCGTTGAGGTCGAGGTCCATCGCCCGGAAGTACGTGGGGTGCTTGGTCTCGACGTAGACCCCGATCGGATCGGCGCCGGGGCCGCGGCGCGCGTTCTCGGCCTCGGCGATGTCGATGACCTCGTCGAGGGTGAGGATCGGCTCGGTGCCCTCGAGCGGCAGGTTCTGCGGCCGCAGCTGCGGTAGCCGCTCACGGGTGCGCAGGGTCTTGATCTCCTCGAGGGTGAAGTCCTCGGTGAACCAGCCGGTGAGCGGCACGCCGTCGATGAACTTCGTCGTGTGCAGGTGCGCGAACTCGGGGCGCGAGGCGACGTCGGTGGTGCCGCCGATCTCGTTCTCGTGCCGGACGACCAGCGCGCCGTCCTTCGTGGCCACCACGTCGGGCTCGATGTAGTCCGCGCCCTGCTCGATCCCCAGCAGGTAGGACGGTCGGGTGTGTTCGAGGCGCGATCCCGGGACGCCGCGGTGGGCGATGACGACGGGCTCTGCGACGAGCGAGGCGGTCATCGGGTCAGCGTAGGCGACCGACGACCCGGGTCGCGCCGTCCCGGCGCGGGTCCGCGGCCGCGACGAGCGTGCCGTCGGCGGTCAGGAGGGTCCCCGAGACGCCGCCGAAGTACATCGTCAGGTGGTCGGGGTCCTCGACCTTGATCTCCTCGGCCGGGGTGCCGGCGCGGTGCACGTGCCGGCGCGGGTGGTCGATCGCCTGCTGGAGCGTCAGCCCGTCCTCGACCAGCCCGGTCAGGGTCTGCACGATCGCCGTCGTGATGCGATCGGCGCCGGGCGAGCCGATCGCCAGGACGCGGCCGTCGACGTGGCGGCCCACGGTGGGAGCCATGTTGGACAGCAGCCGCGTGCCGGGCGGCAGCCCGTGCAGGCCGCGCGGGTTCAGCTCCTGCTCGCCGAGGCAGTTGTTCAGCCAGATGCCGGTCTCGCGAGCGATCATCCCCGAGCTGTAGCCCGACGAGATCGTCACGGCGCACGCCGTGCCCTCGGCGTCGGCGGTGGAGACGTGCGCCGTGGAGCCGGATTCGAGTGCGGCGATGGCGTCGCGGTCGATCAGGTCGAGGAAGGCCGCGGCGTCGCGCTCGAGGTCGTCGGTGTGGTCGAAGGTGCGCAGCCGCTCGCCCAGGACCCGCCGCTGGACGCGGACGAGGTGCTCGGTGTCGGCGAGGCCGTGCCCCGCCATGAGGCGCAGCATCGCGGCCACGCTCACGCCGCCCACCGCCGGCGGCGGGTTCGTGCCGAGGGTCCAGCCCTCCATGTGCGCGGTGAGTGCAGGTCGCACCACAGGTTCGTAGGCGGCGAGGTCGTCGGGGCCGAGGATGCCACCGCGGGCGAGCACGTCCTCGGCCACCGCGTGGCCGAGCTCGCCGGTGTAGAGCTCCTGCGGGCCGAAGCGCGCGATGCGCTCCAACGAGTCCGCGAGGTGCGGCACCATGAGGTGGTCGTCGGCGACGCGGCCCTGCTCGTCGTGCACGGCGGCGCGGCTCGCTTCGTCCCAGCCGAAGATCGAGTCGTGCACGTATCCCAGGTAGTAGCGCGAGGCGGCGCTGAGCCGGAACCCGCCGCGGGCCACGTCGATCGCCGGGGCGAGCAGCTCGGCCCACGGCACGTGGCCCCAGCGGCGATGGGCCTCGCCGAACGCCGCGATCGCGCCGTGCGTGGCCACCGAGCCCGGGCCGAGGGTGATCGTGATACCGCCGCCGTACTCGGTGTGCAGGTCCCACGTGCCCTGCCCGAGCCGGTCGGGGCAGTCGCGCCCCGGCATGTCCATCCAGCCGTCGATGGTCACCGGCGCCGAGCCGTCGGGTGGCTGGATCGTGAGGAACCCGCCCGCGCTGGGCGAGACGAGGCCGACCTCGTTCACCATCGTCACGAACGCGGCCGCCAGTGCCGCGTCGATCGCATTGCCGCCCGCCTGAACGATCGCCTCGCCCGCCTCCGCCGCGGCGGTGTTCGGGGCGGCGATGGCAACGCTGGTCACCCGCTCAGCGTAGGGCGCGTTCCGCGGTTTCCCCGGTGAGGTGGGTTTCCTGTCACTTCACGGGGGTTGCGATCCCCGGGAAGTGACAGCTCTCCCACGTGACCGGGGAATCAGTCACCCCGTCCGACCGCGTAGGTCAGGTGGGCGAACTGGCCGCGGCGCTCGACGTCCGTGAGGTGCAGGCGGTCGGGGCCGATCCGGCGGGGGAGGAGGGGGTACCCGGCGCCGAGGGTGGCGGGCGCGACGCTGACCTGGACCTCGTCGAGGGCGCCCGCGTCGTCGAACTGGCCCACGAGGTCGCCGCCGCCCACGAGCCACACGTCCCGGTCGCCGGCCGTCGCGCGGATGGCGGCGAGGTGGTCGCGGACATCGCCCGACACCACGGCCAGGTCGGCGCCGGCGGGCACCGGGAGGTCGCGCGAGGTGAAGAGGAACGCGGGCTTGCCCGACATCGCCTCGGGCCAGGCGTCGGGCTTCTCGAGCGCGTGGGTCTCGCGCAGCAGCCACTCGTACGTCGACGAGCCGAGCACCGCCACGCCCACCGAGGCCAGGAACGCGGCGAACGGGTCGGCCTGCTCGGGTGCGTCGGGAGTGCCGCCCTCGACGGCGAAGAGCCAGCTCAGGCTGTGGTCGGGATCGGCGAGGAATCCGTCAAGCGTGGAGGCGGTGTTGAACACGAAACGGGTCACACTCGATGGTTGCGCGGACGGGCGGCCGGCGGCAAGCAGTGACACGGCTCGCACGGCGATGACGGAATCGAAGCGGCGAGGCGTGCCTTGTACCTGAGGTGACCACGACGCGCACCGCACCCACGGCCCGGACCAGCCACGTCGGCCTCGCCCTGCTGGCGCTGTCCCTGGGCGGCTTCGCCATCGGTACCACCGAGTTCGTGACGATGGGCCTGCTGCCCGACGTCGCCGCGAGCATCGACCGCGACATCCCCACGACCGGCCACATCATCTCCGCCTACGCCCTCGGTGTGGTCGTCGGTGCGCCCCTGATCGTGTCGTTCGCCGCGCGGATGCCGAAGCGCGCCCTGCTGCTGTGGCTGCTGGCGGGCCTGGGCCTGGGCAATGCCCTCACGGCGGTCGCGAGCGGGTACGTCCCGGTCCTGCTCGCGCGCTTCGTCGCCGGGCTGCCGCACGGTGCCTACTTCGGCGTGGCCTCGCTCGTGGCCGCGTCGCTCGTCCCAGCGGGTCGCCGGGGTCGCGCCGTGAGCATGGTGATGATGGGCCTCTCGGTCGCCACGGTGGCCGGGGTCCCGGTCAGCGCGTGGCTCGGCCAGGCGCTCTCCTGGCGGGCCGCCTACGCGCTCGTCGTGGTCATCGCCGTCGTCGCCGCGGTCCTCGTGGTCGCCTTCGTGCCCCACATCCCCGGCGATCCCTCGGCCACGATCAGCGGCGAGCTGGTCGCCCTGCGCCAGCCCGCGGTCATCGCCGCCTTCCTCACGGGCGTCGTCGGCTTCGGCGGCCTCTTCGCGATGTACAGCTACATCGCGCCCATCGTCACCGACGTGGTCGACCTGCCGTCCTCGGTGATCCCGGTCTTCCTGCTGGTCTTCGGCCTCGGCTCGGTCGCCGGTACCTGGGCCGCAGGACGCCTGGCCGACTGGGACAACGTCCGGCAGGTCATCGGCGGGCTGGGTGCCACGGTCGTGGTCCTGCTCGCGTTCTACGAGCTCGCCTCGTTCGCGCCGGCCGCCCTGCTGTGCGTGTTCCTCGTCGGAGCGCTCGGCAGCGTGGTGGCGATCGGCCTGCAGATCCGGCTGATGGCCGCGGCCGGCGACGCCCAGATGCTCGGCGCCGCGCTCAACCACGCCAGCCTCAACATCGCGAACGGCCTCGGCGCCTGGCTCGGTGGGCTCGTGATCGCCGCGGGCGCCGGCTACGCGGCGCCGGCGCTGGTGGGCGTGGCCCTCGCGGCCGCGGGCCTGCTGGCCTTCCTCGTGGGGCTGAGGGTCGCGCCGGTGCGCGTGCCCGTGCACGCCTGAGACACGTGGAGGGCGACCGGACCTCGCGGCCCGGTCGCCCTCGTACTCCACCGTCCCGTGGAGTGTGCGGTCGCCCGGCGGTGCCCGGCGAACGGCGTGGGGATCTTGGATCTCAGCAGGCTGAGACGCAGGTCACACTGTAACCCCGAGTTGCGGTTCCGTCGAGAGTTCGACCGCATCGCTGGTGGCGCGGATCGCCTGGGCTCCCGCCGCGGGGGTCAGCCAGACCTCGTCGCCATGCTGCAGGCCGAGGTTCTTGGCCTCGGCGCGGGTGACCGTGACCTGCACGGGCGGCTGCTGTCCCTCGCTGGGGGTCACCTCCAGCCGGACCTCGAAGCCGATGCGCGTCCAGCGCGTGATCCGGCCGCGCACGGCGTCCGACCGCGGCGTCACCGAGAGCTCGATGTCGTGCGGCCGGATCTGCAGGTCGCCCAGCCGGGTGACCGGGCCGAGGAAGCTCAGCACGAAGTCGGTGGCGGGGGCGTCGTAGAGCTCGTCGGGCGACCCGACCTGCTCGATCCGGCCGTCGTTGATGACGACGATCGAGTCGGCGACCTCGAGAGCCTCCTCCTGGTCGTGGGTGACGAAGACGGTGGTCACGTGCACCTCGTCGTGCAGGCGGCGCAGCCAGTCGCGCAGCTCCTTGCGGACCTTCGCGTCGAGCGCACCGAAGGGCTCGTCGAGGAGGAGGACCGACGGCTCGACCGCGAGCGCCCGGGCCAGGGCCATGCGCTGGCGCTGACCACCCGAGAGCTGGGACGGCAGCCGGTGCGAGAACTGCGACAGGTGCACGAGCTTGAGCAGCTCCTGGACGCGGTGCTCGATCTCGTCCTTGGGACGCTTGCGGATCTCGAGGCCGAAGGCCACGTTCTTCGCCACGGTCATGTGCTTGAAGACCGCGTAGTGCTGGAAGACGAAGCCGACGTTGCGCTTCTGCGCCGGCAGGTTCGTCGCGTCAACACCTTCGATGTTGACCGAGCCGCTGTCGCCCTTCTCCAGGCCGGCGATGATGCGCAGCAGGGTGGACTTGCCGCCACCGCTCGGTCCGAGGAGGGCGGTCAGCTGGCCGGTCGGGATGGTGACGTTGACGTCGTCCAGGGCGACGAAGTCGCCGAACTGCTTGTTGAGCCCTGAAACGTGGATGCTCATCGGTGGACCTTTCCGGATCGGTCGAGTGGGGGCTCAGGCGTGGTTCTTGGGACGGATGATGGCGACGATGACGATGCAGGCCACCGAGACCATGGCCAGGAGGAACGCGGTCGCGTAGGCGGCCTGCTGGTCGAAGTTGAGGTACTTCTCCTCGACGACGAGGGTGGCGGTGCGGGTCTGGCCGAGCACGTTGCCCGAGACCACCTTGACCGCGCCGAACTCGCCGAGCGAGCGTGCCAACGTGAGCACCACGCCGTAGACGATGCCCCACTTGATGGACGGCAGCGTGATGCGCCGGAAGCACTGGAGCCCGCTTGCTCCCAGGCTCTGGGCGGCTTGTTCCTGCTCGATGCCGACCTCTTCCAGCACCGGCACGATCTCGCGGATCATCAGCGGCAAGGCCACGAAGGTGGTTGCCATGATGATGCCGGGGGTGGAGAAGATGATGTCGAGCCCCCACCCGGCCAGGGTGGGACCGAGCCACCCGTTGCGACCGCCGTAGGCGAGGACGAGCGCGAGCCCGACCACGATGGGCGACACCGACAGCGGCAGGTCCAGCAGCGCGTTGAGCAGCCTCTTGCCGGGGAACTCGTAGCGCACCAGCAGCAGGGACATCCCGACGCCGAACAACGTGTTGATCACGACCGAGAAGAACGCGACGTACACGCTCAGCTGCAGGGCGACGACGATGTCGGGGTCCTCGAGGAGGCCACGGATCGAGCCGAGGCC
>JBEVDF010000160.1:0-5593 GCA_040514145.1 Aeromicrobium sp. | reverse complement strand
TCGGCGTGCAGGGCCTGACGGCGTGCCTGGAGGGGCGGCCCACGTTCGCCCGCAGCTTCATGGTGGAGGTGCACAGCGCCGGCGAGCGCCTGCGGCGCCAGCGCGACCTCGTGGTGGAGCGCCACGCGCACAGCCTGGGGCGGGTCGCGACCTTGGCGGCGGCGGCCGGCGCAGACGTCCGTGTCCCCACCGAGCTCGAGGTCATCGGCGCGATCGGGGCCACCGAGGAGCTGATCTCGCGCCAGATCCGCGCCACCGATTCGCGGCGCCGGCTGAGGCTCGCCGCCGTCGTGCCTGCCGTGGTCTCGATCCACTCCGCGCTGCTGCGTCCGGTCTAGGTCGCACCGGCGATTCTCCCCGGGATTCCAGAGCGAAAATTTGTCAGTAAGTATTTGTTCCATTTTCGGGCGCACTTGTGTACCGGTCGGGTACTTTTGGCGTGAGGCAGACCTCGAGCTCACACCACTCGAGTCAGCCGAAAGGAATACTCGGTCCCCCCAGCCGAGTCGTGTCTGTCTGTGAGTCGGTGCCTTCGCACAACCCCCCGATGGCGGGGGCACCGACTCCGGTCGAACTCCCGGGCACGCGCCGCGACCATCGGGCCCACCACCTGTTTCTGTCATAGCGTGGCCCCATGACCAAGCCAGCCGTCCGCCGCCGCGTCACCGTGGTGGAGCAGGGCCGCACCAGCGTCCGCGAGGATCGCCTGACCGGCGAGGAGCCGCTCGAGATCCGCCTCAACGGCCGCTCGTTGGCGGTCACGATGCGCACGCCGGGCCACGACATCGAGCTCGCGCTCGGGTACCTCGTGTCCGAAGGGGTCGTGTCCCGGCGCGAGCAGGTGCGATCGGCCCGGTACTGCGCCGGTGCGACCGAGGAGGGACTGAACACCTACAACGTGCTCGACGTGCAGGTCGAGTCCGATGCCCACGTCGACCACCTCGCCCTCGAGCGTCACGGCTACACGTCGTCGTCCTGCGGCGTGTGCGGCAAGACGAGCATCGAGGCGGTCACCACGAGCTCGGCGTTCGACGTCGCCGGCGATCCGTTGCGCGTCCCCGCCGAGCTGCTGTCCGACCTGCCCGAGCGGATGCGCGACGTGCAGTCGGTCTTCGACCAGACCGGTGGCCTGCACGCAGCCGGACTCTTCGATGGGCGCACCGGCGAGCCGCTGGTCGTCCGTGAGGACGTCGGCCGTCACAACGCCGTGGACAAGGTCGTCGGCTGGGCCCTCGAGCACGAGAAGCTCCCGGTCGCGGGCTGCGTGCTGCTGGTCTCGGGTCGGGCCGGCTTCGAGCTCGTGCAGAAGGCGTCGATGGCCGGCGCTCCGATGATCGCCGCGATCTCGGCGCCCTCGTCGCTGGCCGTCGAGCTGGGCGAGGAGGCGGGCCTCACCGTGGTCGGCTTCCTGCGCGGGCCGTCGATGGTGGTCTACTCCCGGCCCGATCGGGTGGTGGCGTGATGGTGCGCAGGCCACTGGTCGACGACCCGAACGACGACGCCATCGAGGTCTCCGGCCTCAAGGACTGGGCCGCGGGCATCCCCGGCGTGCTGCACTCGATGCGTCCCGCGCTGAGTGCGATGGGCCTGGCGCGCACGGCGAAGCTGCTCACCTCGATCAACCAGAAGGACGGCTTCGACTGCATGAGCTGTGCCTGGCCCGACCCGGGTCGGCGCCACTCGGCCGAGTTCTGCGAGAACGGCGCGAAGGCGGTCACGTGGGAGGCGACGCCCCTCACGGTCCCTCGCGAGTTCTGGGCCGAGCACTCGGTGCACGACCTGGCGAGCCGGAGCGAGTACTGGCTCGGCCAGCAGGGGCGGCTCACCGAACCCGTCTACAAGGCGCCGGGGCAGGACCACTACGCGCCGGTGTCCTGGGACGAGGCGTTCGCGCTCGCGGCCGGCGCGCTGAACGACCTCGACCACCCCGACCAGGCGGCGTTCTACACCTCAGGTCGCGCGTCGAACGAGGCGGCGTTCGTCTACCAGCTGTTCGTGCGCGCCTTCGGGACGAACAACCTGCCCGACTGCTCGAACATGTGCCACGAGTCCACCGGCACGGCCATGCTCGAGACGATCGGCGTCGGGAAGTCCACGGTCACCTACGAGGACATCCCGCAGGCCGACCTGATCATCATCATGGGCCAGAACCCGGGCACCAACCATCCGCGGATGCTGTCGGCGCTGGAGCGGGCCAAGCGCGCCGGGGCGTCGATCATCGCGGTGAACCCGCTGCCCGAGGCCGGCCTGATCCGGTTCAAGAACCCGCAGACCGTGCGCGGCGTGATCGGCAAGGGCACGACGATGGCCGACCAGTTCTGCCAGATCCGCCTCGGCGGTGACGGGCCGCTGCTGCAGGCCGTGATCCAGCGCGTCCTGGCCGCCGAGGACGCGGCTCCCGGCACGGTGCTGGACCACGCGTTCATCGAGCAGCACACCGCGGGACTCGATGAGCTGCGCGCGAGCGTGGCCGACCTCGACGACGCCGCGGTGCACCGCGCCACGGGGCTGACCACGGCCGAGATCGACGAGTTCGCCAGGCGCTACCTCGCCGCCGAGCGGGTCATCGTGACCTGGGCGATGGGGCTGACCCAGCACACGCAGGCCGTGGCCACGATCAAGGAGATCATCAACCTGCTGCTGCTGCGCGGTCACATCGGACGGCCGGGCGCGGGCGCCTCGCCGATCCGCGGGCACAGCAACGTGCAGGGCGACCGCACGATGGGCATCTGGGAGAAGATGCCCGAGAGCTTCATGGACGCGCTGGCCGCCGAGTTCGGCTTCGAGCCGCCGCGTCGGCACGGCTTCGACTCCGTCAATGCGGTGCGGGCGATGCAGCGTGGCGACGTGCGCTTCTGGATGGCCCTGGGCGGCAACTTCGTGTCGGCGATCTCCGACACCGCGGCGGCGGAGGCGGCGCTGCGCGGCACCGCGATGACCGTGCAGGTCTCCACCAAGCTGAACCGCTCGCACGGGGTCACCGGCGCCGCCGCGCTGATCCTGCCGACGATCGGCCGCACCGAGATCGACCGGCAGGCCTCGGGCGAGCAGTTCGTCACGGTGGAGGACACGGTGTGCGCCGTGCACGCCTCGCGCGGCCGGGTGGAGCCGGTCGCCGACACCCTGTTGTCGGAGGTGGCGATCATCAGCCGGCTCGCCCGGGCGACGCTGGGGGAGCGGCAGCCGATCGACTGGGCGGGGTTCGAGGCGGACTACCGCAAGATCCGGCACCACATCAGCCGCGTCGTGCCGGGATGTGAGGACTACGAGCGCAAGGTGACCGATGCGGACGGGTTCGTGCTGCCGCACGGCGCCCGCGACTCGCGCACCTTCGACACCGCCACCGGGCGGGCGATGTTCACCGCCAACGACTTCGAGCCGATCACGCTCGAGCCGGGGCGGCTGCTGCTGCAGACGGTGCGGTCGCACGACCAGTTCAACACCACGATCTACAGCCGCAACGACCGCTATCGCGGCATCAAGTCCGGCCGTGACGTGGTGTTCGTCCATCCCGAGGACCTGGCCGAGCGCGGCCTCGAGGACGGCGACCTGATCGACGTGTTCAGTGAGTGGCCCGACCAGCCCGACCGGGTGCTGCGCGGCTTCCGCGCCGTGGCGTTCCCGACTGCCCGGGGCTGCGCCGCCGCCTACTTCCCCGAGGCGAACGTGCTCGTGCCGCTGGACTCGACGGCGCGCGAGTCGAACACCCCGGTGTCCAAGGCGATCGTCGTCCGGATCGAGCGGGGGGCAGCGGGCGGCTAGAGCGGGTCGGGCGTCGCGGCGTGGGTGCCGCCGTGTCGCGGGAGCAGCCACGCCACCGCGAGGCCGGGAACGGCCCACAGTGCCATCACGAGCAGGGCCGTGGCGGGGTCGCCGATCGCCAGTTGCACGGTCAGCACCACCAGGACGGCGCCGAGGTTGCCCGCCAGGAGCAGCAGGCCGGTCACGGTGCCCGCGCGGGTGGGCCCGACGTGCACCTCCGACCAGTCCAGCACCACCGGCAGCGTGCCCATCAGCATGAAGCCGACCAGCGCGAGCCCCACGTAGACCAGCCACACCGGTTGGGTCGCCGCGAGCGTCACCATCACCACGGCCAGCGTCGCGGTCGCGCCGATCGCCACGGTCCGCCGGGCGTCGCGTGCCGCCGCCAGGCTCGGCAGCACCGCTGCGCCCACGATGCCCGCCAGTGTCATGGTGGCGATCGCGGGTCCGGCCAGCCCCGGGTGACCGAAGTCCACCAGGATCGAGTCCAGCCACGTGGCGATGCCGTTGTAGATGCCGAAGCCCAGGAACAGCAGGCCCGCCATCTTCCACACCAGTCGGTCCGAGCGCAGCGCGCCCCAGCCCGCCCGTCCGAGGGTGTCGATCGGATGGGCCGGCAGCCGCAGGCTCGCCAACACGGCAGCCGCGGCCACCGTCGCGAGGACCGCGTGCGAGACCAGCAGCAGACCGAAGCCGCCCGCGTCCACGAGCAGGCTCGACGTCAGCACCGCCACCAGGATTCCGGCGTACTGGGCGCCCGCCGCCACCGAGATCGCCGTGGTCTGCTCGCGGGCGGGGAAGTGGCGCGCGGCCACCTTCGTCAGCGCGTTCAGCACCAGCGGCTGCCCGATCGACATGATCAGCTGGCCCGCGAGGATCGTGCCGTAGGACGAGGGATCGAGCGCGCGCACGATCGCTCCCACCGCGGTGAACAGCGCACCGGCGCCCAGAGCCCGCTCGTACGAGCGGTCCATCCAGCGCCCCGCCGGGATCGCCAGCAGCACGAACGCCGCGGCGTTGACCACGGCCAGGTCGCCGACCGCTCCCTCGGAGACGCCCAGGTGGTCGGCGGTCTGGGGTGTCACGGCGGCGAAGGTCAGCCACAGGACCTGGGTCGTCATGACGAGCAGCGCGAACGCGGCGAGGGCGACCCAGCGGCTCGCGAGGACGCGGCCGGCGTGGTCGGTCGGCGGGGGAGTCCGGGCCATGCTGCGCACGCTACTGGCAGGACGTCCCCCTACGGTGGATCCGTGAACGACGATCTCTTCGCGGCTGCCGAGGTGGTCGGAATCATCGCGTTCGCGGTGTCCGGCGGCTACGCGGCCGTCCGCGCCGGGATGGACTGGCTCGGCGTCGTCGTGCTGGCCGTCGTCGTGGCGGTCGGCGGCGGGACGCTGCGCGACCTGCTGCTGGGGATCGAGCCGGTCTGGTGGGTCACAGCACCGGGAATGCTCATCGTCGCCGCGGTGACCTCCCTGGTGGTGATCGTCGTGGCGTCCCGGCACCCGCAGTCCAAGGTCGACTCGTGGCGGACCGTGCTCTACGCCGACGCCGTCGGGCTGGCCGCGTTCACCGTCACCGGGGCGTCCATCGCGCTCGCCGAGGACGTCCGGCCGTGGGTGGCCGTGGTCTTCGGCGTCATCACCGGCACCGGCGGCGGCGTGATCCGCGACGTGCTGGTACGCCGCAGGCCCCAGATCCTCGTGGGCGAGATCTACGCGCTGGCGTCCATCGCCGGCGCGGTGCTCTACGTGATCCTGCGCGAGACCACGGTGCCCAGCGGAGCCGCCGCGCTGTCCGGCGGCGCGCTCGTGCTGCTGATCCGCGCCGG